>JALVBA010000203.1 GCA_027010905.1 Marinilabiliaceae bacterium | reverse complement strand
ATACTCTGTCGCTCCCTACTATTCAGGTGCAGGGTACCGAAACATTTGTAGAAAACAGATATCCCCCCTTTGTTAGGTGCAGCGCACCGAAACATTAACCTTCCCCCCTAAGCCCCCCTTGAGGGGGGAAGGAAATGAACGCTCTACAACTGAAAGCTTCACTCGCAGTGAAGCTTTCAGTAAATTATAATGATAAAATTATTACATTTGTAAAAAAAGAATTATGCAACAAGTATTAAAAATTGACATTGATAAAATATTACAATCACCCTATCAAGGTAGATTGATAGAGTTTGGTATTACTCAAACCGATGAAAGTAACAATACCCTAAACAGCTTAGCCCAAAATATAGAACAAAACGGACTGCTGGTACCCATAATAGTTAGAGGAGTTGATGATGGGTATGAACTAATTGATGGTCATCGCAGACTTGAGGCATGCCGCCTGTTGAAAAGAACCACCATTGAAGCTATTGTTAGAGAAGCCGACGATCGCAATGCACAGGTTATGAGTGTTGTGAGTAACCTGCAACGCGAGGATTTGTACAATGTTGAACGTGCTTTAGCATTTCGCAAAATATTGGATGCAGGTGTTTTTAAAGATCAAAAAGAGCTATCGCAAGCTATTGGTAAAGACCAGACCTATGTGGGTGATTTATTGAACACTCTCAATATGGATAAACGTATTATTGATGATTTGTTGAAAAACAAAACAACAAACGATGTGCGCCTGCTACGTGCTATACGCCGGTCGGCCAAAACCAATGAAGAAGGCTACTCGGATGAGCAGTGGAATCTCTACCAACGCTTTGTCAACGAAGGTTTAACTCGTAAAGAGGTTCTGGCTCTGTCGAATGAAGAAAAAAACAGAACCGTCAAAGACTTGAAAGTGGTTTTCAAACCACGTAGAATAGAAGTTGAGCTTCCAAAAAAATATACCCTTGAACAACGCAACGTTTTGACGGAGATGTTAAAGCAAAAAATTGAAGAGATACTGGCAATGGGCGAAAGTTGAGTGTTGGATGTTAGAAATTGAAAGATTATCTGCGAGGTACACAATCTAAAATCTCGACTCTACTCTTTGGAGTTGTAGTACTTATCAACAATAACACGAACAGGATACCAGGCACCCACTAACCCTATTGTAGAGACGGTAACCAGGACCAGCAAAACATCGCTAAGCTCCAATGCTACAGGATAGGCATCAACAATAAAGCTGCCTCCACCCTGAAATTTCAGCAAGCCGTAATTTTGCTGAACCAATACAAGGGTTATCCCAATAATAAGCCCGGCAATAACACCCACAAGTGAAATCATCCACCCTTCAAAAAGGAATATCCTTGTTATCATTCGTTTTGTGGCACCCATACTTCTGAAGGTGAATATGCTCTCTTTCTTCTCATAGATGAGCATCGACAAGGTACCTATAATATTGAATGCTGCGATTAGAAGTATGAATGAGAGAATCAGAAAAGCCATCAGCTTCTCCATCATCATCATTTTATAAAATGCGGCGTGCTGCTCCTGCCTATCAGCAACTTTAAACCCATCTCCCAATATTTTTTTAAGCTCTTTCTTGGCATCACCAACACTGCTGTAGTCATCAAGTTTTAATATCAGCGATGAAACAACATCACTATTGTATTCAAAAAGACGTCTTGCCTGTTCAATATTTATAAGTAAAAATTGTGCATCGTACTCGGCCTGCTTAACCATAAAGATTCCGGAAGGACTAACATACTCAGTACGAAAGGCATTTTGCGGGTTGGCCATATTTATTTTGCCTGTTCGCCTCGGAGCATAGATAGAAAGTGGAGTAACAAAATTGAGCCTTACCGACAACTGATCGGCCAGAATATACCCCAATACTCCTTGATTTTCATTTTTAAACTTTGTGCGGAAAAATCCGTCACGCATTATAGTATCAATACCACAAACAGTGTTGTAGTTTTCGTCTACTCCCAATATTGTGCCGGGCATCTGACGTTTTCCAAATTTCAGCAGTGCGTTATCCTCAAGTACTTCGGCAAAAGAGACTACCCCCGGGGCACTTTTTATTTTGGAGATGTCAAGCGAATCCAATGAGAACACTTTCCCCTCAACAGCACTTATCTTGATGTCGGGATCAAATGAGTTATAGAGATTCCCAATAAAACCGTGCAGCCCGTTAAACACCGATAGCACCACCAACAGTGCGGCTGAGCCGGTTAGAATACCCACAACCGAAATCATCGAAATTACATTAATGATGTTTTGCGACTTTTTGGCGAAGAGGTATCGTAGCGCTATGTTAAATGGGAGTTTCATGCTGTGTATATTGAAGGCTCTACTTCCATGCTGTTACTTTCAATCCTGTACCGGTTTTATGTTCCGAGTTTACATCCATGTAGTTTAGCACTAAGGCAAACGGAAATACCAGAAGGTAATAGAGTGGCAGAACGATGAAAAAGAGCTTTGTGGCATTAAGCATCAGTATCGGATACTTCATTGTCAGTCTCCATGCCAAACTGCCCGGCTTTCCGTATGTATATCCTGCTTCAATTTTGCTGAATCCTGTCTTTGTCAGCTTTTGGGTGATGTCGTCAACACCATACCCGTCGCGTACATGCTCATCAATAAATCCTGTAGTTCCCTCCTCGTGGTGATGGTCGTGAGTGTCAGAGCCACCCTGATCAGATGGCGTGGAGATTAACAACATCCCTCCGGTTTTCATCGCTTTGAAAAAGTTCTCAAAAACTTTCTCATCCTCTTCGATATGCTCCATCACATCAACCGAAAGTATCAGGTCGTAGCTATCTGTCTCATCCAGCTTAGTAAGATCGGCCTCTTCAAATGTTACCTGCTCCTGCTTCCCAATAGATGTAAAAAACCTGTTACAATCGTCTATCTGTTCCGGTTTCACATCCACTCCTTTTATTGTCCAGCCTCTACCCAGTTTCGAGAGGTAGTAGTCGTACTGACCAAACCCACTACCTGCATCCAACACCTTAGCATCTGAGGGAGCACCCTTTGCCCAGCTTTTCAGAGCTTTGCGGATATGCCACGCACGCAGCAGCAGCAGGTCAAGGAGTTTATAAAAAAGGATACGTAGTTTTGGAGTTTTATTGAACACCTTTCCAAGCGAACGTTTTATCGGGTCATACTGCATGCTCTAATCGTTTTTTAGTAAACGGTCGATATTATCCAAATAGTCCAGCGAATCGTCAAGGTAGAAATGAAGTTCCGGAATTATTCGCACTTGCTTACCTACCCTAACTCCAAGAAGATATCTCAAACGACTTGAACTGTCGGTAATGGTTTTGTAAATCTCATCAGCTTTTTCTGAAGGGAAAATACTAAGATAAACCTTTGCAACGCCCAAGTCGGACGAAACTCTGACTATTGTAACACTAACCATTGCACCCATTGTAACGTCTCGTGCCTCGCGCTGAAACATCTCACTGATATCCCGCTGTAACAGCTTACCTATTTTCTTTTGTCTTGTGGAATCCATACCTCCATTTTTCTGTTTGCTGCGAAATTACGGTTTTTAAAGCAAAAAACATTATTTAATCATTAATCGGATAAATATTCTTTAAAGGTATTGATATCAAATGCTGTTATAGAGATGTGTTTCTTCTTTTGTTACTGAGTTAATGTAAATCTGAAACTCACACCGTAATTAGAGTTGGTAATTGGGAAAGTTGTTGAAATGTAGGGCTTTGCAATATTGGTATCATAAAACAGCTGCATATTAAAACGACTGCTTAATGCGTAGTCAGCCATCACCTTTATCGCTGTAATTCTCATGCCGGCAGTAAGCTGGTTAACCTGCTCTGAAATGCGCCTGATAATTGAAATATTATCGCGCATGGAGAAGTCAACCCGTAGGTTGAGGTCACTGGCTGTTTTTTTGTTTCCTAATAAAATATTCATCTTATCAAAGCGGTAACCTAGTCCTATAACATATTCATCATTATAACTCTCAATAAGCTGATTGTTTGTAAGGCTCAGACTTAATGCTCTTGATTTTTTTATCTCCAACTTAGTTGACAGGCTGTTTACCCATGTAATATTAAAGGCTATCAACGGACTGAACTGCTCCGTTACAGTAATAATATTAACATCGTAAAGCGGCACAAAATCATTCTGAGCATTTCTAACAAATGAGAATCCATCAGAGAGGAATCCATTCTCCGCCCAATTATTATTGGTAATAAAGGAGCCTACATTATAAACTGAGCGGTAGGCATGAGAGATGTCGAAAGAGCGGATAATCTTTTTAAATGCTTTTATTTTTGATAACCCGTCATAACTTACTCTCCAGTTTGGCCTCATCCTCGATATTGAAGGAGCTACATCAAGAAAGATGTGGTTGGGGTCGGCATCAGAGTATGCTGACAGAAAAGCCGGAATCATAACATCCTGAGAGCTCAAACTGTAACCATCACTTCCATCGGGGCCGGGATTTGGATTGTAGGGTAAATCTCCATTTGAGGGGTCACTAACTCCTGTTCTTTGGTTTCCAAGTCTTTCGGCAATAATAACACGGTTTTTCATGAAATTATTAAATGCATCAGAAGATAATGAGCCGGTTTTGCCAACATCCCAAAATGACGTACCAATAATATTGTAGGTCATTGAGAAATTTCCACGGTTCATTGTATTGAATACATCCCAGTTGGAGACGTTATTATTATAGAGGTAATACTCATTCAAACTGTTAGAGTAGCGTCTGTCAGCATTAAAATCAATACGTAAACCCTTTATTGGCTCAAATGTAATTTTAGCCGAGAAATCCTCGGTATGCGTCATTGCGTAAGGTCTGTAGAGGCTGGAGTCTTGCGTAAGCCAGTTGTTATCGATTGCATTCCAGGCAAAATTACGATCCTGCCATCCTAAAATAAATGGGACACCCGGAGCCGCCAGTCCCGGTGTGGAGCCCAAAAAGTTCGTTTTCATAATATATCCCGGCATTATAGTTCCATTATTTTCGCTGTATGAAACATTTCCATTTTTCAGCGATGTTAACAGTAACATGGTGTAATCAACCATCGTTTTAAAGACTCCCGTCTTTTCAGTCACCTTACCTGTAACTAAAACTCGTGCCCCTTCACTTGTAACTTCAGGGATGAACTCTATTTTATTTGCATTGATTGTTTTAGATACTCCTTTCACCGGCCTTCCTTTACTATCAAAGAACCTTACTGAAACCTCTTCCGTTTTCAATTTGTGATTTATCTCAATCGGCTTTCCCTCCTCAAGGTTTATACCCTGCTTATTAAAACGGACTGTTTTAGAGCCTTTCGACTTACGTGACCTGCCGGTACGATACTTCCTGTTCAAACCTTTAAGATATCCTGACTTGTTGTAGAGAGTCATCATATTGATCTGGCCACTTCCCTGTATGGTGTTTGAGTTTCGAATCACGTTACCCAGATGGGTTTCTGCCAAAGAGGCTGTAGTCCAATTGTACATGCCGCGATACTGAATATTTGCTGATGTCCAGTTGATAAGAGGTAACTTGTTTATAGGCAAGGTGTAGCTAACATCAAAATTATGCTCATAATTTGTTGATCGTCCCATCTGTGATATGCTATTCCACACATCCCGCCTCCACTCGTAGTATCCATCAGGGTCTCTATCCTTACTAACTATTCCCTCGGGCTCATCGATACGGGAATTGGTAACAGTTCTGAAATTCAGCTTAAGCGATTTTGTTAGGCTGTATCTAAGGTCGAAGTAACGATTCCAGTCAAAGTCCTTTTGAACCGTGATAGGAATGTTTGAGGTGTTGGTATTGTTACGCAGTTTCACCTCCCTGTACCTGCGCGACAGCTCCCATCGGTACGAAAGCTGTGTTGGCATTAAGTAAAAGTTAAAGTCCTTGATAAATTTCAGGCTTTTACTGCTCAGAGCTTTAGATTTTTTAAACGGCTCTACAGGTTTAGAACGACTGGTGTAGTTATACCCCAATAATCCCCGGTGGTTTTTATTCTCCGAGTATTCGGTATTCTGATCGTGAAGTAATGTTTCGTTAAAAGAGTATGTTGCCGAAAGATTTGAGGGCGAGATCAAACTTGATTTGTTACCCTTCTGCTTTACTTTAACATTGGTAAGGTTAATACTTTTTCGTTGTATTACATCTTGCGAATTGTATTTAATTGAGTCTCTGGTTTGCTGATTCTCTGTACTTTCCAAGGCCACTTCAAGTGGTATATCCGGGTCGAGAGGGTAGTATTTAGGGCTTGAGATTGACTTCGAATAACCAAAATAGAATGGTATTGTGAGAGGCAGGTCGGGTCCGAAGAGCTTACTCACCTCAAGGTTTGTTGAAATATCATACTGGCTGAAGGCGTCAAGGGCTCTCTCCATCACACTCTTCTCGATACTACCAAAACCCACGGTACTGGTTTTTCCTGCAATCGAGAAACTACCTAGGTCGGCCAGCTTAACCGACATCCGTGCATTGGCAGCCCATCCGCCATCCTCATTAAAATCAGTCAGGCGCAGTTCGTTAAACCACACTTCAAACGACTTGCTTCCGGGAGCCTTTGTTTTAACACCAAGCATGATTGTACGTACATTACTAAGATTAGGGTTACCTTTTATCTTCACTGTATTGTTCGGTTTCTCCGGATCATTATAGGTATAGATGTCACGAAAGGTTATTGTTGAACCATCTTCACGTTTTTTATCGTTTCGTTTCAGTTTCACTTTCTGAAAAAGGTCGAGAGGGATGTCAAATGCATTATCCTCAGGCCACACAATATACCTGTCGTTAGTGTTGTTATTGCTATATTTTCCGGAAGGAGTAAATTTTACCGGTATCTCATATTCGTAGTAGTTATCCTTATAGTCCGAGCCGATACGCATAAATACCGAAACCTCCTCGTCTAAGACACCACCTTCATTCAGTGCTTCTGCATGAACAAACATCTTCAACCTCTTATACTGCCTCATGTCCATACCCAGCGTTTTGAAAATTCCGCGCATATCGCCTCTGGCTAAATCTTTCACTTTAATCAACACCGCTTGCTCGTTCAGCTGACGGAGTTGTGGATTTGCGGGGTCTATCTGCCTGTCAACACCCGGAGGCAAGACATAATTTACCGGCTCCTTCTGCCCATTCTCTTCAATATTTACGGCAGAAACATTAAACTCAGTATCGGGATTAGGATTAACTTTATCTTCATCGTTGTAGAGTTTTGAGTTATATTTTCGCCATTCACCTCTTACCAGGTCGAGAGTGGCAAAGCGAAGAATAGTAGTATCGGAAAAGTTGTTCAGAAACATTCTTAAGAAACGTATTGACCTGAAATCACGAATTATTCCTACTGTTGTATCCGGACTTGTGATAGGTATCTTAAACTGATACCAAGTTACAGGGTCTCCTTTACTGTTTGTACCAACACGCGAATCAACAATACTCCTGTTGTTCTCCACGTCCATCCCCTTAAACAGCTTTACTTTGTACTGGAAGTAACTCTCCTTCTCACTCAGTGTGTTATCCATATTTATATCTTCCACATCGGGGAGTGAGGTTGCTGCGGTAGCATAATTTTCGGGTGAGAATTGCGATGATACCGAGTTACCCTCCATCCCGTTGAATAGCTTGTAACGGTCGAGAATATTAACCTCTTCCTGGTCATACTTTAAACCTCTGTAGTAATGGTAGTCATCGGTTGCAGGGTCATTCATAATAGCGTTATATGCATCATCGGTCAGGCTTCCTGTATTGTGAAGCTGATCAATGAGATTCAGGTATGGATGAGGTTCTTTGCGATAGAAGAATTTCTCCTCTTCCGACGACAGACCATCAAGACCAACATCCTGCTTTTGTCTGGTAGCCGGATCGTTACTAAAGGCATTTACCATACTCTGTTTTTTAGCCAGATACCCCCAGTTTGTGCTATCCACGTCAAAAGGCTCATCCGGGCCGGGCAGCCCCTGTTCAAATGCCTTACGCGAATCGCGCAAAATATCCTCCGACACATTACCAAGGTTGAAAAACAGCTCACCTTCACGATATTCTGTTTCGTACACAAAAGGATCCATCAGCCAAAACTCAAGATACTCAATATTAGCAGCCTCAAAATCGTTTGTCTCAATCTTACGCATTATACCTCCCCAACGTTTTTCAGGATTATTTAAAAAACCATCTTTATCAATATTCTCCGCATCGAAGTTGTACGGCCCACGCTCATTTGGATAGAAAGCGACGTTCAGTACCGGTATGTTTGTAGGCTGACCATACGGGCTCTCCCTATCGGGAAAGAGCTCTTTCTCATAAATCTCGCGTACAAAGTGGTTGTTTTTCTGAGCATCGTCCTGCTTCATGTGAGCCGGTGTTGTGGTCATGTTTCTTAAGAATAGAGGGTCGATAACATACCATGAAAGCTTAGCACGATTGATACCGTAGTTGAGATCGTCAATACCGTTTGCTTCGGGAAATTTATCATCCTGCCCCTGAGGTGTACTGGCAAGTTTCCAGGCAGTCCAGTTTTTAATATCGTAGGAGATACGGGTAGCCTCAAAATCGTCGATGTAAGCACTTCCCTCCTTGTCAATCACATTAGGGTGGCCGGGAATCAGCTGGGCAAATTCACCTTCAAAATTAATATTTGACGCCTCTTTTGTTTGAATCAGTGGCAGTTTGTCTAAAAACCGGGTAATGCCATACGACTCTGTGAAGAAGGCAGCGTTTAATCCCCAAATAGTGTTAGCGATAGGCTCATCTCCAGTATTAACCTTTTCGGTAAGAGGCCGTTCACGAAGATGCATTAAAGTACCACCGATATTAAAATTCTCGTTAAACTGATACTCAAGGTGAGTACCCATTAGTGTTTTGGTTTGCATGTTAAACAGTGACTGATTCTCAAGTGAGACTTGAATAGGTGTGCCTGACGCCAAAAGGCCTGAATTGATAATTCGCACCCTACCTAAAGTGTAATCAACGGTGTAGTCAACATTCTCAACAAGGCGTAGACCTCCCGCCGTTACAATTACCGAACCCTGTGGCACGTTCATGGCGTTAAGAGCTATTTCGGATCCTGAAGCTGCCTTATATTTTCCCTTAAGCTTAAACTTATTTCGTTCAGCATTTTCGCCCGCAATAGTTAGGGTACTATCATAGAGTGCCTGATAAACATACTTATTTATCAGCTCCTGCTGACCATTAAGTACCTCCTTTAGGTGCGAGCCAAAAGGTTCGAGTACGGGAAAAATTATACGCCCGTTGGTGGGTTTGATGGTATACTGCGTTACAAAGTCAAAAACACCGTCAGGCTGAGGGTCTCCGCGCGAGTTGAGATTATCAAGATTCATCAGCCTTAAAAAGAGCTCGCCTTTAACTCCTCCATCTTTGGGTGTTAACCCCTCAGGGAAATAGTTAATGTCTGTTCCGGTTGAATCATTTTTATAGACTATATCGAGGAAGAAATCCTCCTGATTAACATTGTACGCCCCGATACTGTATATGTTTTTCATCATCAAATCCCACATCTCCTTTATTTCAGGAGTAAGGTTAGTACCTTTAATCAACTTCAGATAGAGGGTGCTGGGAGCATCTATTCCATCAGAAGAGAATTCACCCACTTTATACACATTTCCACGGTAGGTATACTCATAAGCCACAGCCAGTACCTCATCAGCATTGAGAACAGTATTTAACGAAATGTATCCTAGCGTTGAATTCAGGGTGTATTCCCTCGGTGATAATTTTCGTGCATTCTCAATCTTTTCGTAATCTTTTCCACCAATAAAATTCTGACTTACCAAAGGTGAAAAAACTGATGTTACTTGATTGATATTGCGAATGGCAGCATAAGTGCCATTCATTGATTCGTAGAGGTTGTTTGCTTTATTCGAAGGGATGGCATCTGAGGAACCTGTCCATAAATTATTGTTATGGATATTACTTTGATTCTCACCCAAATCAAGAAAACCGATAATGTTACGTGCGTCGTCAAAATTACCGACTTTATTGGTTACCCAAACCTCAATTTTATTAACATTAATCTGGGATGATGGAGTAGGGAGGGATTTCATTGCTTGATTATAGAAACTACGGAATAGGTTGTTCAGAAAGAAGTGTCTGTTACGATCATACTCGTCTATGCCGAGTTCGAAGTCCTGAGTTTGGGCACCACCTTCAATATTCATCACCTTTGTCTCGCCTTTCTGCTGCGAGAAAATTCCTGTAACGGTAAGTTTGCCAAATTGCATCTCTGTTTTTAATCCGAACAGACTCTGACTACCGGTAATTAAAGTTCCGGGCAGCGGCAGGGTTACGTTACCCACCTCTATCTTTTTCAGTATATCATCCTCTTTGCCCTCAAACTCAAGTTTAATCTGATTATCAAAATCAAAGGTTGCCTCCGTGTCGTAGTTTATTCCCAGCTTCATTTTATCACCAATTTGGCCGGTGATATTCATCTGTATTTTTTGGCGAAAGTCAAAGGTTGTGGTTTTACGCAAACGCTCCTGTAGTGTAGGGTTGTCGATATTGGTCTGCTGAATACCAACGATAACTTCAGCCACACCCTGAAGTCGTATGTCAACTACATTACCTCCAAAGATACTCTGGAAACCCTGTCCCCCCACATTCCAGTTTGGGTTAAAGATGGAAGTGCCCCCTCCTCCCTGCTGATACATGGATGACTCATTACTCTTCTGTTTCCAGTACGAGATTAGTGATTTACGTGTGTCAACATCCATAAATTCCTCCAACGACATGGTGTAGGGCAGTCTCACATCCATATTTCCTATCTTACGAAAGATAGTTACATTTCCTGTTTCATTGTCGTATTCATACCTGTAGTCCAGGTTGTCAGGGTCATCAAGGTTGATACCCGAAGTTTCACCACTCTCAAGCAGAGGATTGCCGGAAAAGTCTTTTATTTTGTACTTCAGTTTTGTTTCAAGCGAGTCAGGGGATTGAATTAAGTGGTGAAAATTTTGAGACAACAGATTGTTTGAAACAACAGGAGTAGCTGCTACAAAAAACATGCTGCTAAAAACTATAGCAAACAGTATATATTTTACTCTTTTTTTATTCAATGTGATATCTAAAAAAAGAAAACCGGAATTCCGGATTACAACATTTTAAGGGCTTGCTTAATAACACTTTCCACCTTCTCATCAGGTCTGCCGGTTAATATCTTATCCACAGCCTTTTGGGCACTGTTCTTTGTAAAGCCTAACATTACTAAAGCTGATAACGCTTCATCTCTTATAGTATTGTCTACTGAAGCAAATATTTTTGTATCTAAAGAGCTTTTTCCCAGCTTATCTTTCAGGTCTACTATAACCCGTTGTGCAGTTTTGGCTCCAATACCCTTTATTCCCTTTAGCACATTGACATTTCCTGTAAGGATAGCATTGGCAATTTCGTCAGGTGCTAACGACGAAAGCATCATCCGTGCAGTGTTGGATCCGATGCCTGAAACGGAAATAAGTTGACGGAACAGCGTGCGCTCTGCATTGTCCATAAAACCATACAAATTGAAGGCATCTTCCCGTATATTTTCATGGATAAAAATTTTAATCTCACTCTTCCCTTCAAGCTGGCTGTAAGTGTTTAACGAGATATTCACAAAGTATCCCACTCCGTTTATATCTACCACAACATGTGCCGGGCTCGATTCTGCTATTTTTCCTCTAAGATGTTCAAACATATATTTTATGGTTAAATGGTTAAATGGCTGAATGGTTAAATGTCGCTCAGCTTTTGCCTTCCCGATGCTCGGAACGTCGCTAACGCTCCGTTTGCCTTTTTACTTTTGCCTTGATACTTCCTACTCATGTTTCCATCCTTGTGCTGATAGTTTTACCTCCTGTCCGGCATTTGTAATAAGATAACTCCCTTTCGATTTCTCGGTAATATGTCCTATCGCATATATTTTAACCGGGCTGTTAGCCTTTATGAATTTGTCGTAATCACTCTGTGCAATGGTGAAAAGCATCTCATAATCCTCCCCACCGTTAAGCGCAGCAACCATTGGGTTTATCCCCATCTCCTCGGCTAGCATCGAAGTAGTGGCATCAATAGGTATCTTATCCTCAAACAGTCTGCATCCTACTCCGGACTGTTTACAGATGTGCAACACCTCAGATGAAATCCCGTCTGACACATCAATCATTGAGGTGGGTTTAACATCAATCTCTTTCAGAAGCTCAATAACATCTCTTCGGGGCTCAGGTTTCAATATTTTCTCCAAAAGGTAATCATGACTTGCAAGGTCGGGTTGTACCTGCGAATTACCTTCAAACACTTTCTTCTCCCGTTCAAGCAGTTGCAGGCCCATGTATGCCGCGCCAAAATCACCTGAAGTACAGATAATATCATTTACTCCCGCTCCACTGCGATAGGTAATCTTATCCTTTTCGCCTTCGCCGATTGCTGTAATACTTATGGTAAAACCTGTAAGTGACGAGGAGGTATCACCGCCAATCAGGTCAATGTCGTACTTGTCACAAGCCAGATAGATTCCTGAATAGAACTCATCAAGTGCTTCCAAACTCATCTTTGAACTTAAACCAATGGAGACGGTTATCTGTTTTGGGTGGGCATTCATTGCGTAGATGTCAGACAGGTTAACTGCTATGGCTTTGTATCCCAAATGCTTTAACGGAGTGTAGGTTAGGTCGAAATGGATCCCCTCAAGTAACAGATCGGTACTAATAACAATCTGTTTGTTTTTGTACTCAAGCACGGCAGAGTCATCTCCTACTCCTTTAAGGGTACTTTTGTTTTTTATCTTAATGCTATTAGTAAGATGGTCAATCAACCCAAACTCTCCAAGTTCAGCAATCTCAGTCTTTTTCTTTTTCGTCATTTTATTTAGGTTTAAGATTTAACAAAATTAATAAAACCATTTTTATACACTAATGATTTTTAATTATTGCTCGTAAAGCATTACTTTTTTTAGCAGTAGCATTGGGGTTTGTCGGCTAAATATTATTTTGAGATGCTACGAGAGAATCTCCATTAATTCGGCGAGTATTATTTTCAATGAATTTATGTTGCATAGGTTCGGTTAATGCAATATCTTCCCTCCAACATTTTTTTTACTGCTCGTCTTGCCAACTCGGTCAACTAATAATCTTTACGCTTACGCAGATCGCAAAAATGCATGACTTTGTCATTTAGCCTGGGAAAACGCGAATTGATAACTTTGCTGATTTGATAGGTCAATTGCTTACCCTCACTTTGATTCTTAGTTCATTTCCTCTAAGAAATTTTGCAGTTTCAAAAAAAAATGCAATATTTGTAATACATAAAAGCCAAAAGGTTAAATGATTTTTCCTCCAGGCTTTTTAATATAATAAATACGGATATGAGGAAATGACCGAAGCCCTTGACTCAACAGGTAAGTGTGAAAAATACTCAAATTATATCCCGAAAAGTATTTTTTATCGAATTGATTTGTGGTTTTTGTTAAGAAAAACACATCAAATTAATTTTAAAAATTGTAAATTGCGAGACGTTTATAATACGTTGGAAATATAACTAATAATTAAATCCTAATAAACATGAAATTATTATTGAAGAGTATTACTCTAAAGTATTTTTTAAAAAAAATAGTAGCTACTACATTTTTTGTTTTAATTACTACCTTACTGACTGCTCAGAAATATGGCGAAGTTAAGGGAACCATAGTTGATGAATCTGGTGAGCCGGTAGTTTATGCAAATATTCAATTGATGGGTACCGCCAGTGGTACTATATCTGATGATAGAGGGTCTTATTCTATTAAGAAGATAATTCCGGGTACTTATAAAATTAGAGTAACTTTTGTTGGTTATTCTGACAGTGAGGCAACAATAAATGTATCTGCAGGAAGTGTTATTACACAAGACTTTCGAATAATACTGGCATCTATTTGGGGTGAAGAGGTAATTGTTACCGCTATGGCCAGAGGTCAGGCGAAGGCAATAAATACACAAATTTCATCCGAGAATATAAAAAATGTTGTTTCGGAACAAAAGATACGAGAACTACCTGATGCTAATGCTGCTGAGGCACTAGCACGACTTCCTGGAGTGTCGGTAAATAGAAGTGGGGGTGAGGCAGTTTCTATTAGAGTTCGTGGAGTTTCTTCCAACACCATGTCTGTTAATGGGATGCGCTTGGACGGTGGATTGGGTTCTATTTCCTCATCTATGATTGGGGGTATTGAATTGAATAAGGCCTTTATGGCCGATCAGGATGCAGATGTGCTTGGTGGTAATGTTGAATTTAAAATGCGTGAAGCACAGCCGGGATTCAGAAAAGATATTTGGTTAAGAACAGGTTACAATAACTTTACCAAATCATTTAAAATGAATAATGTTGATCTTTTGCTAAGCAACCGCTTTTTCGATGATAAGTGGGGGGTAATGTTTAGCATGACTTATGACCGGAAAGATAGAGGAAGGGATATACTAGCAGCCAGGCACAATACTTTTTATGCTTCAGAGCATGGTTCCGAAGATATTAGGGCAGTTGAACTCACTGGAGTTACCCTGACCCGTACAGAAAACCTGAACAACCGTTACGGAGTCACACTCTACACCGATTATAAGCTAAATAACGGAAAGCTATATTATCAGGCATTCTTCAGTAATCGCAATACAGAAAGTATGACTTACTCCAATAGCTATCAAGAATCGACCCTTGGTTATCGTACAACCAGTACGGAAACATTAAATAGAAATTTCTTACAAGGTATTGGTGGAGAGCACACATTATGGAGTGATGTGAAAGTGGATTGGAGCGTTTCCAGATCTAGTAATAGAAGTGAGACACCCGATAGACTCAGTATAGGTGGTTCAAATATGTCAGGACTTAATGCAGGGGCGGTTAGTATTGACAGCACCACAACCATTAGTGAATATATGAGTAGCGCTAAACATGATATAGCATGGACAGAAATCTCCCACCCCCGATATTCTACCTCAGAGCTAACTTCGTCAGAGCTGGCTGCCAGACTGGATATAAAAGTGCCCTTCAGTTTGGGGAGCAAAATCGGCGGATATGTAAAATTTGGGGGGAAAATCCGGGATATAAAACGCAGTCAGGATAAATCGACAAGAGGCTCAAGCTTCGGTCGGCACTCCGGGGAGATGTTGGGTGATACTGCGATTGCAAGACTGCCTGATTTTGGATGGAAATATACTCCTAACACCGAGTTTGGTTTATTACCTTTTGTAACTGAACCGTATGCCCATGATTTTTACATGCAGGATGCTCAGAGCTGGTTCTGGATCGACTTAGACAAGTTGAAGTATGTTTTAGATGTGTGTGATGATATGTTGCATGGATATATGATAGGCGATAAAGATGACTATACAAATACTCAGCGAAATTATGCCACATACTTTATGGCGGGAATCGACTTTGGAGAGTTTATTACTTTTATGCCCGGAGTGCGGTATGAAAGATCAAATTACAGTACCACTGCCAGATGGTTTTTGCAGGGTGAGGGCTATGGTCCCTATTTGACTCAAGGTCAAATAGGAGATACTACAGCGAGTCATTATACTGATGATTTTTTCCCAATGATTCATCTAAAGATTAAACCAACCAAGTGGTTTGATATTCGCATGGCAGCTACCAAGACATTGACCCGACCGGGGTACACTCAGATGAGTCCCCGATACCACAGGAATAGAGCAAGTGACCAATTTATGGGAAATCCCTATCTGAAACCGCAGACCAATTATAACTACGATGCCTATTTATCAATATACACCGGTAAAACTGGTCTTTTCACCATTGGAGCATTTTACAAGAAGCTGGAAAATCAGGTATTGAACTATGAATTGACAATTATTAATGCGGAGGAAGAGTACGGCTTGGATCCTATTTATGAGAATAAAAAGTTATCGAAGCCAATAAACAACAAATGGCCGGGTTATGTGAAGGGGCTGGAGCTTGACTGGCAAACACAGTTTTCTTATCTTCCTAAGCCATTTAACGGTATATTGCTAAACATGAATTTAACCTATATGCAGTCTGAGACTAGATACCCGTTCTTTAGTTTTTATAAAAAATATATCAGTGAACCGCCATATGTTATTAACGTTGGGGAGCACGACAGCAGGGTTAACACCATCATTGGAATGCCAGATGTGGTCGCTAATGTGTCTCTCGGATATGAACTGGGAGGTTTTTCGGGTAGGTTATCTGCTTATTACCAGAGCGCCACCATCACTTCGGCACAGGCCAACAATAAATCTCTCGATCAGGACAAGGATGCATTGATGAGACTGGATTTGCAGCTTTCACAAAAATTTAAAAAAGTACTGGGACTGGCAATATACCTAAATATTAACAACATTACCAATAACCCTGATCGGCGTATTTTAACCTATCATCCAAGTAAACTTACGAACGAAGAGGTGTATGGTGTTTCAGGTGATATTGGTATCAGATATAAATTTTAAATAATCTAATCTAAGAAAGGAGGTGCTTAATGAAAAGTAACTAAACTTGATGACATTAATAATTATATATTTATCAATTAAATTTAAAAGAAATGAAAAAAAAATTACAATCAATAAAAAAAATCTTACTGCTTTCAGCAGGTATATTCATCCTGACCAGCAATGCTACCTTTGCGCAATCATCTGTAACGGTTGATCCCGGATTAAACACTATTCAAGCAGCAATGACTGCCCATCCCGGGGATACACTAATCCTGCAAAAGGGGAAAGAATATGTGGTAAGCACTTCGATAGAGATTACCCAACCTACAGTAATCAGAGGAGAGGCATATGACCGTACCGGTGCAGGTGTTCCTCCTGCAGTTATAAGGGGAAGTGCAAATCCAGGTGAGGAAGGAAGTTTTTATTTGATGTTGGCAGCAGCAGATCTTACCTTGATCGATTTGGGATTTATAGGTTTTACTTGGGACAATAAACAAATTGCTGGTGTCGTTCAAGCTAGTAAGGGAAATATTAATTTTGATGTACACGGGTGTGTTATGCAGAGTATGGCTAGATATATTGTTACTGCAAAATTTGCAGGTCTTAACTACATCCTCCATGACAATATCCACTTTAATATAAGCACAACTGGCAATGACAATGGTGCTGGCTGGGGCGGTCCTGCTTATAAGGGAGACAGCACTAAAAACCACACCTATAACTGTACCTATTTTGTTGGTGGTCGTATGTTCCTTTCAGGAAGCACAGGCCCAGTAGGATATCAGTGGGCTGACCATTGCACCTATGTGAACACATGGGGAGAGACTTATCACAAAAGTAAAATGGATGGTTACAGGGTAAAGAATTGTATCTTTTTCAATACACACATAAGAGGTTATGTGGGTAAGCGTACTGGTGCATTACCTTGGGATGGTGATTATGTTAGCTACAGGCAGTTGGGAGACACCCTTAATGGCGATTGTTCTGTCTTTCCTCATAAACTTGATTCTGCGGGGAGTAATTCAGATGCTAGGTTTGTTGATATTACGAACAACCTTAAGTTTGATGAGAGCTATTTACTAGATTGGCAACATGCGAACAATATTACCACGCAACCATTTTTGGCTTGGGCCATGCGATATAGGGCTAATCAATTTGGATGGACTATTGCGCCTAACTTTAGCCCGGATGCGGCTGATAATAATTCATATGATCCTCAATTCAAAATGGGAGCGATTCCTGCTGGTGCTTTTGAGGCGGCTTTTGAACAGAGATTTAACCGCATGGATCCCTCGAAAGCTAACCGCGAAATTGCTTGGTATCCAGGAGATAATACACAAAAAAGAGATTTTATCTGGCCTTTGCCATTCGATTTTACACCGCAGAATGAGGCATTGATGAGTGCGGGTTCTGATGGTTACCCTTTGGGAGATTTGAACTGGTTTCCTGCTAATGTAAAAGCAGCTTGGGATGCAGGCGAACCCAATCCGCTCACAGGTATTAAATCAGTTAGAGATGACCAATTGGACTTGATAAATTATCCTAACCCATTTAGTTCTGGTACAACTATTTCGTATAGTCTGAAAACTGGAAATCATGTAACCATGAAGGTTTACGATATAACTGGAGTAGAAGTAGCTACCTTGGTAAATGAAACTCAGATAGCAGGTCAACATAAGACTACGTTTAATGGATCTAATCTGCCAGAGGGAGTTTATCTCCTTAAAATTAAGGCAGGTAACTCATTCCAGGTACGTAAAATGACAATAGTTAAATAGATATAGCTTAAAATATAAAGTTAATTAATAGCCTGACCTTTTTTGGTCAGGCTATTTTTGGTATAAAGTTACCAACGATAACGGAAAGGAATTTGCCGAGCATAAAATGATAGCTGAAAGATTGGATTGTAAAGTTTTTTTTGCAATATATTTACAAAAATTAAAAACTTGCACTTAGTGGTTGAATTTACGTTCTATTTCTTTATTATTATATATTTTTTAGATTTATTACTTATTCCTGTTTCAGCAAAATAGACTCCTTGTTATAAATTATAGATATCAACATTTGCCTGATGATGTTTAGCCATAAACCATCCAATATTAGCTGTTTTAATCAATTTGCCAGATATGTCAAATATTTTTAAAACGACATCTGACTGATAGTCCATATAAAAATCAATTACTACATACCCCGTTGTTGGATTGGGATAAAGGTTGACATTATTATCAAAATCATTCATCAGATCAGCCAATCCCAAATAGAGATTTACTTCAGAAACAATTGGCACACTGTTTCCTTGGTTACCTACATTATTTGTTGATATCGCATAAAATCGGAAATTATGCCTTGTTGAATTAGGTATACTATACGATATTGAATCTTCAAAACTTTCTCCAACAAAATTAAACGGTCCATTATCTACCGAGGCATAAAATTTATAAGCATTTATTTCAGAGCCATTTTCATTATCAGTGGCAGAACATCAAACATCTAGCAAAGTATCGCATGACATAATATTAATTTGGTTCATTGTAGTAGATGGTGCAATTGTGTCCAATACATTCAACCATGCATTGGTTGAAATTGGCTCATTCACATCAATAATTATTGATGTCTTGTTTTCAATATTTACACCTGATGCCAAGCCATTAGTCAGATTTGCTGAAAAAGAAACATACCCCTCACCTTCCTGCGGATTTGCATTTGGGGGTAATTCATTTCCTTCGATATCCCATTTTAGGATATTACCAGTCCGTTCCATCTTCCAATTATATTGCGAACCCGAGTGGCTTGTTGTACCAAATGTGACAGATTCCTGATTAAATAGTGCGGATAAGGTATCAATAACTTGTACCCGGTATGCAGCAGCGGAAGCTTCTTTTTGTCCATTTAAAATCGAATTTTTACAAACTAACGATCGTCATAATAAAATTATAAACTAATTTTGGTAGGTAAGCCCTCTCCAACAGGTGAAAGACGCTACCACCTTTTTACCGATCCCAAAAGCTCCGGATATGTGTCTCAGTTATGCACGGCAACATCAACACCTTCACTTCGTTCTTCTCATTTACGTAAATCAAAATCGACACTTGTCCAAGGTTGGTTTTCATACGTTCTGTAATCCCAATAGTTATTTATATAGTTATAACTTGACATATTACCATGGTTTGTAATACTGCCTTTTCCTGGACTCACATAAAGTGGGCTGTATTCTTTATATAATAAGTTTTACAACTAAAAAAACAATATTAAATCTGTTTTGTTATATTTGCTATGAAGGAGTACTATTCTTCATCAAAAAAATAAAACGGAAAAAGGTTGCCATTTTATTTGTTGTAAGTTTAATGCTGTTGTCATGTTAAAAACTTTTGGATAGCTCCGGTGTTATAATGTTCTATAAAACTTTATCTTTGTGGTTAAAGCAATTTATTATGGCAAATTTAAAAGAGGGTGATAAAGCTCCAGATTTTACTGCAACGATTCAGAATGGTCAGACAATAAGGTTATCCGACAATGCAGGAAAGAGAGTGATTGTATATTTCTATCCCAAAGATAATACCCCCGGATGTACAGCAGAGGCTAAAAATCTTAACGAGAATCTGAAAGAGTTATCAGAAAAGGGATTCGTTGTTATAGGTGTTAGTCCCGACAGCGAGGCCTCGCATCAGCGTTTTATCGATAAGCATGGGCTGAAGTTTAATCTTATTTCAGACCCGGGAAAAAAAATTCTGGAAATGTACGATGCCTGGGGTGAGAAGAAACTCTACGGAAGAGTATACATGGGGGTGCTGAGAAAAACATTCATTATTAATCAGGAAGGAAAAATTGAGAAGATTATAGTAAAGGTTAAAACCAAAGACCACACAAATCAGATTTATAGCGAACTGAATATTTAATTCAAGAATAAAGATTAATCTAATGGCAGACAAGCAGGAATCAAATGTGAATAAGGAGAAGCTGAAAGCACTTCAGCTTACAATGGATAAGATTGATAAATCATACGGCAAGGGAGCCATAATGAAGATGGGCGAGAGCGCAATAGTTGATATCCCTATTATACATACAGGCTCTATAGGTCTCGATTTGGCTTTGGGAGTAGGTGGCTACCCTCGTGGACGTGTTGTTGAAATTTATGGGCCTGAATCGTCGGGAAAAACAACCCTTGCTATTCATGCAATTGCTGAAGCACAAAAAGCCGGTGGGATTGCTGCCTTTATTGATGCCGAACATGCTTTCGACCGCTTCTATGCTGAAAAATTGGGAGTAGACGTAGAGAATCTTCTTATCTCTCAACCCGATAACGGAGAGCAGGCTCTGGAAATAACCGACCAGCTTATCCGCTCATCGGCAATTGATATTATTGTTATTGACTCTGTTGCTGCATTAACACCTAAGGCTGAGATTGAAGGTGAGATGGGAGATTCGAAGATGGGTCTTCAGGCTCGTTTGATGTCACAGGCACTGCGTAAGCTTACCGGAAGTATAAGTAAAACAAATACTACTTGTATCTTCATCAATCAACTACGAGAGAAGATTGGCGTTATGTTTGGCAACCCCGAAACAACCACCGGTGGTAATGCGCTTAAGTTCTATGCTACGGTAAGATTAGATATTCGCCGCATAACACAGATTAAAGACGGAGAACATGCAGTGGGTAACCAAACAAGAGTTAAGGTCGTGAAAAATAAAGTTGCTCCACCGTTTCGTAAGGCCGAGTTTGAGATTCGGTTTGGCGAAGGGATATCAAAAATAGGTGAGATAATTGACCTGGGGGTTGATTTGAATATTATTAAGAAAAGCGGCTCATGGTTTAGTTATGGTGAGACAAAGCTGGGGCAGGGACGTGAGGCAGTTAAGGGTGTGCTGAAAGACAATCCTGAACTTGCAGAAGAGCTTGAGGCAAAAATAATGGATGCAATCAAAAATAAGAAGTAGCAGAAAATAGGATTTGTTGTAGACTAAAATATTGATAAAAAAGGACAGGGTGATACTCTGTCCTTTTTTTGTCAGTATCACCTTAAGCGATGCCGACACCAATAGTTAGTTAAGTTTCACTGCATAGGTTATTGTTATTACAATGAAAGTTGTATTTTTGTTTACGAACAATACCTATAATCTACGCTATGAGCAATACGAATATTGCGCATGAAATTGAGAAGTTACGAGAAGAGCTTAATCAGCACAACTACAGCTATTATGTTCTTAACTCACCCATGATTAGTGACTATGAGTATGACCGGCTAATGGACAAACTTATAACACTTGAGAGTGAGCACCCTGAGCTCTTCGATTCTAACAGTCCTACGCAAAGAGTTGGCAGTGATATTAACATCGAATTCCAGCAGGTAAAACATAAATACCCCATGTTATCTCTCGGTAATACTTACAACGAAGGTGAGATAACCGATTTCTTCAACAGGGTTGTTAAATCTCTTGACGAGCCGTTTGAGATTGTTTGTGAGTTGAAATATGATGGCACTGCAATTGGTTTGACCTATGAGAACGGGGGGTTAGTTAGGGGTGTTACCCGCGGCGATGGTGTGCAGGGCGACGATGTTACAGTTAATGTTAAAACCATTAAAAGTATTCCTCTGAAGCTTAAAGGTGATTATCCATCGGAATTTGAGATTCGGGGAGAGATTTACATTCCGCACAAAGGGTTTGAAGCAATGAACAGAGAACGTGCCGAAGCGGGCGAAGAGCTCTACTCAAATCCACGAAATACAGCATCAGGATCGTTAAAGCTGCAAAATAGTAAGCAGGTTGCTAAACGTCCACTCGACTGCTACTTGTACTACCTATTGGGCGAGGAGCTGCCGGCAGATAATCATTTCTGTAACCTTGAAAAAGCCCGGGAGTGGGGTTTTAAGATTTCTGAAAACTATAAACTATGCAAAAGTCCTGACGAGATATTTGAGTTTATTCACTATTGGGATAAAGAGAGGCATAACTTGCCCTACGATATTGATGGAATAGTATTAAAAGTGAATAGTCTTAATCAGCAGAAGAGGTTGGGTTTTACAGCAAAGAATCCCCGTTGGGCCATCTCCTATAAATTTAAGGCAGAGCAGGGTTACACTCGTTTGCTGTCGGTAGATTTTCAGGTTGGGCGTACAGGGGCAGTTACGCCCGTTGCCAATCTTGAGCCGGTTCAGTTGGCCGGCACTATCGTTAAGCGTGCTTCACTTCACAATGCTGATTTTATCACCGCACTAGACCTCCATCTTAACGACATGGTTTATGTAGAGAAGGGTGGTGAGATTATACCCAAGATAGTGATGGTTGACATGGACTCTCGTAAACCCAAAGCAGAGGCTGTGAGGTTTATCACTCACTGTCCCGAATGCGGTACAGAGCTCGAGAGGGAGGAGGGTGAGGCGGCCTTCTACTGTCCAAACAGACAGTCGTGTCCGCCACAGGTGAAAGGTCGTATCGAGCATTTCATCAGCCGTAAGGCCATGAATATAGATGGGCTGGGCGCTGAGACAATTGACCTGCTCTACAGTGTAAAACTTTTGCATGATGTATCTGATTTGTATTCCATCCACCCCATGCAGTTAATACCGCTAGAAAGATTGGGTGAAAAGTCGGCAAGGAATATTATTAAGAGTATTGAGAAGTCGAAGAGTGTCTCTTTTCCGAGAGTGCTTTTTGCTTTGGGTATTCGATTTGTGGGCGAAACAGTAGCCAAAAAACTGGCAATGGCCTTTAAAAGTATCGATAGGCTGGAGCAGGCAACCTTGGAGGAGCTGATAGAGGTAGTGGAGATTGGAGAGCGAATTGCCGGAAGTGTGATTGAGTACTTTGCAGATGAAAGAAACAGGGAGATAATTGAGAAGTTGAAGAGGGCAGGGCTGCAATTTGAGCTTTCAGAGCAGGAAGCGAAAACCGATTCGCAACTGCTAGCCAGTAAGTCGTTTGTGATTAGCGGCTCATTTGCCAAACACAGCAGGGATGAGATAAAACAACTGATTGAAAAGAACGGAGGTAAAAATAGTTCATCAATATCGTCAAAAACTAACTATCTTGTAGCAGGTGACAAAATAGGTCCTGTAAAACTTGCTAAAGCTGAAAAGTTAGAGATTACAATTATTTCAGAGGATGATTTACTAAATTTGATACAATTATGACAAATATAGTTAAAGATATTAGAATTAAAATCGGCAGTTATCTTTTAAAAAAGCGACAGGCAAAGCTTAACAGAAATGTTGTTGTCCGTAATTTGAAAGATATTAAAAAGGCCGGTATCATCTTTGAAGTCCTATCAGGCGAAAATATCAAACTTGTAAAGCAGTTTATTAAAGAGTTAAAGACCTTTGGGGTAGAGACAAAGGCTTTGGGGTATGTGAATGATGTTCGTAAAAATATTGATCTTATTGGTGATAGCACCTTTTCGTATGTGAGTAAAGATGACTATTCCTTTTTTTACGAAAGTAAGGATGAGGTTGTTAATGCATTTATCGACAGACCTTTTAATCTGCTGATTGTCTATTGTGAAAACGACCACTTTCCTCTGCGCCATATCGGAACCCTCTCGGGTGCTGAACTTAAAGTGGGTGAGAAGGGTGTGTGTGATAATATTATGGATATTATGATTGAGCTACCCGATAATAAGGGGCTGCCCGAACTACAAAAACAGCTTATCTACTACCTGACAATGATAAACAAGTGATTTCAATCCGAGTAGATTTGTAATAACTATTTAATACAAAACAGATAAAACTCCCAATTTTATTAACAATTAAGTACTCCCTCTTTTGAGTTCAATATTAGAAGAGGCAAGACTACATTCTTTGCATTCCACCAATTAGAGAGCCGTGGTATTGCATATTAATTGGAGGGGTTAAATTCCATCACTCCTGAATTCGAATAAATATTGAAAAAATGTAATAATGGTATAATAT
>JALVBA010000202.1 GCA_027010905.1 Marinilabiliaceae bacterium | reverse complement strand
CCTCGCCAGCCTATTACCATGCCCGACATACTAAAAAAAGCTCCACTTTTACATGGAGCTTTTGGAGATCTCTTTATACTATTTCATTTTATCAAGAACTTCCATCACCTCAACAACATGCTTACGACTTGTTTCAAGCATCTCTTTCTCCTCATCATTAAGTTCAAGCTCGATAATCTTTTCTATACCATTCTTACCTAGTATTACAGGAGCACCTAGATAACAGTCCTTAATTCCATACTCACCCTCAAGCTTAACACAAACGGGGAATACACGTCTTTGATCTTTAAGAATTGCCTCTACCATTTGAGCAGCAGCTGCACCGGGAGCATACCAAGCTGAGGTACCCATCAGTTTAACCAACTCGCCACCACCGGTTTTTGTGCGCTGAATAATTGCATTGAGTTTCTCCTCATCAATCAGTTCGGTTACAGGAATACCACCAACTGTAGTATATCGTGGCAGTGGAACCATAGTATCGCCATGTCCGCCCATCAATACAGCCTGAATATCTTTTGGCGAAACATTCAATGCCTCAGCAAGAAATGATCTGTATCTGGCAGTATCGAGGATACCGGCCATACCCATAAGTTTTGTTCTTGGCAGTTTTGAAGTTATGTGTGCCTGATAGGTCATCACATCTAAAGGATTAGAGACAATAATAATTATGGCATCAGGACTGTGCTTCACCACATTTTCTGTAACAGAGCGTACAATACCGGCATTAGTCTCAATAAGGTCATCGCGCGACATACCCGGTTTCCGGGGCAGTCCGGATGTAATAACAACAACATTAGAGTTTGCAGTTTTTGTGTAATCGTTAGTTACACCAATAGTACGGGTATCGTACTGGGTGATAGGTGATTTCTCCCAGATATCCAATGCTTTTCCTTCGGCAATACCCTCTTTGATATCAACCAATACCACCTCATTGGCAACTTCGCGGTAGGCCAATACATCAGCACAAGTGGAACCTACATTACCTGCTCCAACAACAGTTACTTTCATAATAATAAGTTTTTATAAAAATTAATAAAATTTGAATTAAACATACTTTTACCGTACTTAATAACATAACATCCGGCACTAAAATTAGAGAATTCTAAATTAAACAATTTTAGAGAAATGCAACTCCTATTTATGGGAAAAAATAACTGCTATTAAACATCGTTCAACAGGTTCTTTACTCACTTCGTATCTTCAAGCAAAACTACATCACCCTCCTCCAGCCCCGAAATGATACGGAAGAACTCATCATTCTCACCTCCAAGCTCAACTTCTTGCTTTGCTGAGTTAAGCCCTGATTTTTTCATTACGTACCTCAAAGAGTCATTTCCATAAACAGCTTTCTTGGGAATCATCAGCGCATCCTCCCACAATCCTGTAACAACAACGTTTGTGGTTGTCATACTCGGCAGTAGATCAACATGAAAAGAATCGAGACGAACCTCTACCTTAAAACCATTTTGGTATTCGCCGGGAATCTCCTGCCCTATATTTGCAATCTTAACTATTTCACCGGTAAATTTTTTATCCGGAAATGCATCAATAGTTATACGAACTTTATTGCCAACTGCAATTTTAGCAATATTAACCTCCTTAACGTACATCTCCGAGATAAGAGAAGAAAGATCAGGTAGTGTTGCTATTAACGGAGCATACCTACCAACACTAACGCCTGCTTTCACCTTGCCTTGATATCCAAAACCATACACAATCATACCATTAGCCGGTGATTTAATGTCCAGTTCACTTTGCAGTTGAAGATATAGTTTCTTACGCCTCTCATACTTCTCAATTTTTTGTAGATTCCTGTTGATAGAGACTTTCATTTTACGTCTCTGTTTCTCCAGATCTCTCTTTGTTTTGGCCAGAGATCTACGTGCCTGTTCAAGCTCAAGCTTCGATTGACGTTGAACTGCTTTTGACTCGTAGGTAGATTGTTGAAGTTTAATCTCCTTATCCAAAACATGGTCTTTCGCTTTCTGAATTGACTCACGTGCAGCCGACAATGTGAGGCTGGAATCCAGCTTAGCATTCTCCAGACTATTGTAATACCCATCAAGCTTTTGATCTACATCCTTCATCCTTTCCACCACCACGGTGGGATCGAGAGTAGCCACATGATCGCCCTTTTCAATAATCTTCCCCTCCTCAACAATATCTAAAATTTTTAGATCCCAGATATCCAATTCTCTCCTGTAGCTCACCTCAGGAACAGTAATATCGAGGGCTACCTGTGCCTTCAACTCTCCCATCTCGGTAATGTATGTCTCAAACTCCCCTTTAGTAACCTTCACACTATCATTTTTGGCACTACTACTATCCCAGGGCTTAAGAATCAACAATAGAATCAATAGTAATCCGGCAACTGCAATTATGACAACTCCTTTTTTATTTTGCATAACAGCTCTTTATTGTTCTAACATTTTATCCAGTTCATCAAGCAGGGAGTGCTGATTCTCAAAATCGTAAAGAGTTAACTTGCGGATATTAAAATATCCTCTCCAATACTGCTCAAGAGTATTAACATAATTTCTGCGAGCCTGATCGAGTGAGTTACGGGCAGAGTTAAGCTTAATTACATCCACTTTATCAATCATAAAGCGCTGCTTAGTGACATCATACCCTAACTGCGCCACAGTGTCGGCTTTGGCTGAAATAAACACCTGGTCATCTTGTACATTGAACTCCATCACCTGAATTATCACATTCTGCTCAAGGTCTATTCTCTGTTGACGAATTGATGCTTCAGTAACATCCCTGTCCGATTTTGCCATCTCTATTTTACCACGTCTTTCACCCCAGTCGAGCAGTGGTAGTTGCAAACCAACGGAGACACCTTTTTCATCGCCAAAAGGAGAGGAATAGAGCTGACCAATGTCATACGTCTGTTTATTTATACCCATATTTGCTCTAACATTGGCATTAAGACCACTGGATGCCCGGGTCTCTGCTATCCTTCTGTTTGCTTCGAGCATCTGCTGTTCATACCCCAAAATATCAGGGTTATTTTCAAGCACATATCTCATCACCTCATCAACATTAACCTTAAGGTGAGGAATTTTATCCGGTACAATGCACTTCACAATAACATCCTTCGGCAGCCCCAGCAGAGAGTTAAATGATGATCGAGACTGACGTAGTGAAATATTGGATTTGGTAACCGACATATTAGCATTCAGAAGAGTAAGCTCAAGATCAAGCAGTTCGTCCTGCGTAACAGTACCTATCTCAAACCGGCCTTTCCCTATCCGAAACAGAGTGTCAGCATTGCTATAGTTTGTTTTTGCAATCTTCAGGTTGATTTCTGACATCACAACATTAAAAAAGGCATTTGCAACTCTAATATTGATATCCTCCATATCAACCAAAAACTCCTTTTTAGCCTTCTCAAACTTCAATGGTTCAATTTTAGCCAGCCATCTGAATCTGTTATAGCCATTCATGGGTTGATTAAACATTATGGATACAGGAACTGAAGTATACTCAGGATCACTGTCTCCGTTCTTTATCATTCGGGCATCTGTCTGCAAACCCAGCACACCGCCTGTAAACGTAACATTCTGTTCGAGTGAGACTCCTAAGTTGGACGATAGCCTCTCGTAAGGTACAAACCTGTAATCACCCGATTCAAAATCATACTCTGCCGACACCGACTGGCTATAACTAAATGGTGTTGAATTCAGACTTAGCCGTGGAAGCTTCGTTGCCTTATAACTGCGATACTCCCAATAGCGAGCCAAATACATATTTCTTGCTCTGAAGCTGTAGAGCGACTGCTCCTGAGCCTGACTTATCGCCTCATTCAGTGTCATATCAACAGTTACCGTTTTTGTTTTATCAGCCTGCTGAGCCCATGGTGCATGATAAGAGACACAAAGAATTAATACAACTAAACTCCAATGTTTCATATATCTACAATTTATCATTTATTGTTATCTGACTTAATATTAATGTTCACTTCCTGCTTTTACTTTTTACTTTTTATCCCGATGCTCGGAACTTCGCTATCGTTCAGCTTTTTACTTTTGCCTTGCACTTACTGTCTCAACGACTCAACCGGATCCTGACTTGCAGCTCTTTTTGCCGGAAGATATCCAAATACGATACCCACGGTAGCCGACACAAAGAATGCAATTACAACCGAAAAAAAGGAGACAATTATTTTTATATCTGCCGTAATTTGAATCAGGTGAGCCAGCAGCACTCCCAGAATAACTCCTATTATTCCGCCAAAAACACTTATCAGGGTTGATTCAGCTAAAAACTGAACAACAATATCTTTGCGTGAAGCTCCAATTGCCTGCCTTGTACCAATCTCTCTGATACGCTCCCACACAGAAGCCAGCATAATATTCATAATTCCTATACCTCCTACAATCAGAGATATTCCGGCAATAGCACCTAACACAATATTAAAAATTTCGTTTGTTTTTTGCTGCTGCTTTAACAGCAGTTCAGGTACCGTAACCTCAAAATCAAACAGGTCAGAGTGTCGCCGCAGCAACAATCTCTTTATCACATTTGCCGTTGAAGATAGCTGTTCGGTCTCTTTAACCTGAATAATAATTTTATCCAACTGGTCGTTTCTCTCCCGGGCTTTTGCCGGGCCGGTATCACCATTGCCTCCACCCATCATAATAACCATTCCACCCCCAACCATGTTATCCATGGTCTCAGGTTTAATGGCAGCACGATCTTTGAATCTCAGCAACATAGTTTTAACAGGAATAATAATACGGTTATCGCTACTACTGATACCCATCTCATCGGATGCCGAAGTTGTGAAGTCGCGTTTTTCAATAACTCCGATAACCTTAAGCCACACCTTTCCGCATTTAATATATTGCCCGATTGGATTATCCTGATTAAAAAAATGAGATCTGATATTTGTACCAATAACACATACGGGAAGACTCTTCTGAGCCTGAGCTTCAGAAAATTCATTACCAATCTCAAGATTCATATTCAGCAACCCGAAATAATCGGGAGATACACCTTCCAGTACTACAGGGTAACTCTTTCCCTCCTTTATGGCATAGTAGCTCATGGATATAACAGGGCTTATCTTATTTACCGTGGGAACTACTTCATTAATCGACATGGCATCCAGCAGGGTTAAGCCTCTTGAGAAGCGTTTCTTTGATGTGCCTGTTGTTTCTGAGGAAGCACCCGTAGCATCTGAAGAGAGAAGAGACTGGCTACTTGGGGTGACAATAATATTATTCACACCTACCAGTTTAATCTGTTCCAAAACCTCTTGCTGTGCCCCCTTACCAATAGCTAGCATACTTATAACTGCCGCAACACCAAACATAATTCCCAAAGCAGTTAAAAATGATTTCATTTTATTTGCTTTGATTGACTCAATGGCAATTATAACATCATGTATATAACGACGATATAGATAAAGCGGATGATTAATATTCCCCATTACTCTGGATTTTATTTCACTATGACTTTTTGCATTACACGACTACCGGCCTGTGGACCCTTCTTTTCAGCTTTCTCTTCAGCACTATTTTTTTCTGAAACCCTCTTTTTGAGGTTTTCAATCTCCTCTTCCTTTCTCTTCACTATCTTATCATAAATATCAGCACCTTCAAAAGAGAGCTCATCTCCTTTGTCAGGTTTGGTTAACAGCAGCTCCTCGCCCTGACTCAGCCCATCAGTAACGGTAACATAATTCTCGTTATCGCTACCCAGATCAACAATCTGCTTACGCACTCCGTTCGACTCTTTAACGTAAACAAATTGCAAAGTATCGTTGGAAAATACCGCATCAAGAGGAATAAACAGTACATCATTCAACACATCCGCTGTAATTACATTACTTGTGGTCATTGCCGGTCTTAAGTCGGGATCGAAGCCTTTAACTTTTATATTAACCTCAAAAACTTTTGAATCTCCCCCAGGAATAACCTGACCGATATTGGCAACTGAAATTATCTCACCTTCAAAATGCTTTTCGGGAAATGCATCAATACCAACATCAACATGCTGCCCTACCTTAATTTTAGAGATGTCAATTTCGTTAATAAAAGTTTTTGAAAGCATTGAAGTTAAATCGGGTAACTCAGCTATCTTCGGTCTCCACCTGCTTATTGATGAACCCTCCTTAATCTTCTTCCCAAACCTGTCGAAACTGTAGATAACCATCCCCGGCTTTGGTGCTTTAACCACCAACTTCTCAATAAGTTTATCCACATCATCCAGCCTCCCCTGTGCCGATTTCACCTCCTCCCAGTGTCTGTAAACCTGATATTCACCCTGCTTTTTCTTAATCTCGTAATTTCTCTGCTTTTGCTCAAAATCCCTGACAGCTCTCTCAACATCGAGTTGCGCCTGTCTTTTTATAGCCGGTGACTCATATATCGACTGACCAAGTATCAGCTTCTTCTCCTCGAGTTGCACCTTGCCATTGAGCAAATCATCACGCAAATTACTAAGAGTTAAATTTGTATCCAGCTTAGCATCATCGTATGCATTTAATGAATTTTCCCATTCGTCGTAATACTTTAGGCGTTGCTCCTCCACAGCACTATAATCAAGTGTTGCCACATAGTCGCCTGAATCTACAACCACTCCCTCATCAATAATACGAATAACCTTAATTTCATAAATCCCCAATCTTCTGCTCGAAATCTCCTTAGGCAGATTTATTGATACCGAATTCTCAGCCTTTAGCTGGCCGGTGGAGTAGACCACTGAAACAAAATTACCATAAACTACAGGAGTCGTTATCTCTCCCGAATCTATAATTTTCTTTCTAGTACTGAGGATAACTATTAAGCCTACAATAATAATTACAACTCCCCATTTAAAATATTTATTTTTTAACATAATTTCAGATTATTCGTATATGGATTTTCAGATAACAGAACAAAACAGTTTCAAATACGATAAATTGCAAACTCATTTACAATACAACAAACATACTACTGTAATTCAGTGCAATTAAAAATAAACGTAATATAATATCCGCAAGAAAACTCATTGTTTGCCTTCGCTTACCCCTTTGATTCCTCTAAAGGGGAAAACCTAACACACATTGTGTGAGGGACTTTCCCTTCAAGGCCTACCTGCTTCATGCAGGGAATGAGGGGTGCGGGTAGGAATTTAAATAAATTCATCCGTTTTCTTGCCGTCACAATTTAAGAATAATGCAAACAACTCTCTCTTTTCCTACTTCAACCTCTCTATCTCTTCAATTATTCTTTTTGCCAACTCATCGGACTGCTTCTCACTATTTGCTTCAGCATAGATTCTGATAATAGGCTCGGTATTCGACTTTCGCAACTGAACCCATGAATCTTCAAAATCAATCTTTACGCCATCAATATCTGTAACCCTCTCATTGGAATAGCTCTCTTTTATTTTCAAAAGAATGTTGTTAACATCTATTTCAGGAGTGAGCTGAATTTTATTTTTAGAGATGAAATACTCAGGGTATCCTGCACGTAGTTCTGAGCATCGCTTCCCTGACTTTGCAAGATGAGAGAGAAACAACCCAATACCAACCAGTGAATCACGCCCGTAGTGGCTATCCGGATAGATTACACCTCCATTGCCTTCACCGCCTATCACTGCGCCAACCTCTTTCATTTTTGCCACAACATTAACCTCACCTACTGCTGACATGGAGTATTCACCACCATGCGATATTGTAACATCACTCAACGCCCGGGTTGACGAGAGGTTTGACACGGTATTGCCCGGCTTAGCCGAAAGGATATAATCAGCCACTGCAACAAGAGTGTACTCCTCGCCAAACATCGAACCATCCTCATTAATTATTGCCAACCTGTCGACATCAGGGTCAACAACAAAACCAACATCGGCCGATTTCTCTTTTATCAAAGATGATATCTCTGTGAGATTCTCGGGCAGAGGCTCCGGATTGTGGGGAAAGTCTCCGTTTGGCTCAACATAAAGTTCAATGGTATCTTCAACACCCAGCTCTTTAAGTAGTTTTGGCAGAACAATTCCACCCACTGAATTGACGCAATCGATGGCTACCTTAAATTTAGCATTACGTATGGCATCAACATCCACCATCTCCAAATCCAATACATGCTGAATATGAAAGTCATTATAGATATCC
>JALVBA010000201.1 GCA_027010905.1 Marinilabiliaceae bacterium | reverse complement strand
GTGCAGCAACAAGGGGGTGTGACCAAAGCAGGAGAACTCTAGTCTTGCCTCTGAACCAACAATTTCAATAACATCACTTTTAGAATCACCTGAAGTAACAAACGACCAGATGCCTGCCCCTGCTACTCCACTCTCATGGATGAAAGATGTAACAACTGTATCCTCAGCATCGTAATAACCGGCTTTATTGGAAGCAAATCCCGAAACCTCTTTTATCGGTCCAAACAAATAATCAAGATAGTCGAGCTGGTGAGATGCCAAATCGTAAAAGATACCTCCCCCTGCAATATCGGGATTAACGCGCCACGAGCTATTCTCTTTCTCATCCATATTTGCGGGGCGTGTAAGGCGAATGGAGACAAACAGCGGCTTGCCAAGTACACCCGACTCAACCAACTCCTTTACCTTTAGAAATCCGGGCAGAGTGCGACGGTAGTATGCAACAAAAAGGGGTATTCCGGTCTCCTCACTAACATTTACCATCTCCTGACACTCTCGGTAAGTGGTGGCCATAGGCTTCTCAACATAGGCTGGCTTACCTGCCCTCATTGCTTCAATGGCATACTTAGCGTGCGTTGAGGGCGGAGTAGCAATATAGACAGCATTTACACCTTCATCGTTAATTAATTCTGTAGCATTGTCTGTCCATTTGGGCACATTGTGCCTCTGAGCATAATCTTTAGCAAGAGCACCATTACGACGCATCACTAACACAAGTTTACTATTCTCAATTTTACTAAATGCAGGCCCGCTCTTCTTTTCAGTAACACTACCACACCCTATTAAACCCCAATTTACACTTTTCATCTTCATAAATCCTAATTATAAATTATTTTCACCAATAAGTAATGTCAGGTTATGCAACAACAGTCATTCCCTGATATTGTCTGTCAACTTATGTAAAAGCAAATTTAAGAATATTAGGATGAAAAAAGGCTTTACTCATATACTATTGATATAAAATAGCTTACGCTAAAATAGTATTTTATTGACAAACTTTACCGATGCGCAATCACTCTGCATTCTGGAAACCAATGGTAAGTGAAACATTTCATCTGTTAACACTGTAGCCATTTGACCCTGTAACTCAACCCACCACCCTCAATATCCATGATAGAAACCACGGAGTTACCATTGCAGTAATCAACCCGTTAACGCACATTGCTAAGCCACTGTAAGCCCCGGTAAGCTTCCCCTCTTCAAGTGCTCTGGCCGTTCCTATTCCATGAGCAGCAGTCCCAAGAGCTGTACCCATCGCTGACTTACTTTTAATTCCTGTCACTTTTAAGATGGATGGACCGAAGGCATTTCCAAAAATCCCTACAGCAATCACTACCCCGGCAGTAATTGAAGGAATTCCTCCTGTAATTTTTGTTATCTCAATGGCTATCGGTGTTGTAACTGATTTTGAAGCCAGTGACCTTGTGATAATTTCCGGTGCATGTATTAAAAATGCAATTACAGTAACCGAAGCAATACTAATTATTCCACCTATCACAACAGCAATTAAGAATGGCATCATATTATTTTTAATCTCATCGTACTTCTCATAAAACAGAACTCCCAGAGCAACAATAGATGGCCCTAAAAAGAAAGTCAGAAATTGTCCTCCTTTGTTGTAATCATCAAAGCTGATATCAAAAGAGAACAGAAAAAGCATGATAAAGGCAATAGCCACCAACACCCGATTTAACAGTATAAATTTAAACTTACCTCTGATAATTTGGGCGATATAGAATGCCAGAAGAGTTATGAACACCCCAAATAACGGTTGCTTAACAAATTCACTCATCGCTTCTCCAGTTTTTGTTGAATAATTGCTGTAACGTAAAGAGTAATGATTGTACTTGAAACTGTGGTTACAACAATAGATACCCAGTTTGTTTTTATCACATCAAGATATACCATCATCCCAACACCGTATGGTACAAAGAACAGTACCATATATTTAATTAGTTTGTCTGATGCCGGTTTTACTGTCTCTAACTTAATCAGCTTAACCTTCAGTGCAATAAATATCAGTATCATTGCCAATATATTACCGGCTATGGGAATATTAAGAAGGTGCCGCACAACCTCACCAAGGACAAGAAACAGGAAAATGAAAAAAAGTGCTTTGAGCATAGTTATTTCTTCACCATTTTTTGTTTTTCTTTTTAACCTGAATTATGCAAGAATCCTGCTAACACACATGTAATTGTCTTGTAATAAAACACATAATCGCATTTTGATTTTTTATTTAGTTAGAGGAAAAATAAAAAAAAACAATCTATGATTTGA
>JALVBA010000200.1 GCA_027010905.1 Marinilabiliaceae bacterium | reverse complement strand
GTTTTAATACACATATAAAACATGTCACAAATTGTACTACAAGAAGTAAATAGAGAAGAGTGGAAGAGTGATTTAGATCAATATAACTATAGTCTTTTCATCTCTCCCGAATGGATTGAAGCTGTAACAGACAAGCATCACAAGCCACTATTTATTGATTTTACAATTAATAACAAAACAGTTGGTAAGATTTCCGGATTAGTTATTTCAAAAGGTGGAACATCTGGCACTCAACTATATTTTTATTCAGGCCCTACCTTGTCAACAACTAATCAAAGCATTTATAACAGTTGTTTTGATGCAATTTTTAAATATTCAAAGGTTAATTCAATCTCTAGGATTATAATAGCATCCTATGACAATAAACACTCCTTAAAATATACAAAAAGAAAATATTTTCTTACTAAGAGGATTGAATATGTTGTCCCTTTGCACAATGGGTTTGAAAACATCATGATGAGTAAACGGTTTCGAAGAAATGTAAAGAAAGGAGGGAAAAATAATCCGGAAATCAATCAATCGAAAGAATCTAACATGATAGAAATATTGTTAAAACTTCTTTCGGCTACTAAAATGACAAGAATAAATAAGTATCACAAAGATTATAATCCATACTATTTACTGAACCTTAATGAACATACATTAAAAAAACTGTTATCATCAGGTATTGCACGTTTTAGATATACCATTAAAAATAATTCTATTGCCAGCATGGAATTTAACCTTGAAAAAGATACGAGTGTATATATGCTACTTAAAGGAACAAATGAAAATGGATATAAAAATGGACTCTCTTCATTTTTAAGCTTTAGTCTTATAAAAAAATATACAGAACAAAACTTTCTTACATACAATTTGGGAGGAAGGATCTCTGGGAAGGGAGGAGATGGATTAGAGACATACAAAAAAAGCATGGGAGCAGAAGAGATGATCGTTTACGGAGCAACTACAAATTATTTAACTTATCCATACAAGCTGCTAAATCCAGCACTTAGAATCGGGCGTATGCTTCCAAAGAATAATGCTGTAGTTTTGTTTCTGAAGAAATTTGTTTAATACAAGTCCGTTGTCAATTATTGTAGGTAGCGAACAGTAATAAGTACTCTTAATCCAAAATAAGAAACCATTTAACAAAATAACAAACACATGAAACTAACATTTAAACTTTTTATACTTATAATACTTATCTCAGGCTGTTCTACCAAACCTGATGTAAAAGTTATTGCCCACCGGGGAGGAAGTCATCAGGCACCTGAAAACACAATGGCAGCATTTAAGAATGCTATTAAGCTCGGTGTTGATATGATAGAGATAGATGTGGAGCAGACCATTGACTCAGTAGTTGTGGTTATTCATGATGCAACTGTTGACCGCACCACTAACGGCACAGGAGCTGTTGATACTTTGACATGGGCTTATGTAAAATCTCTTAATGCAAGCCGCAGCTGGAAAGGCGATAATTTCAAGAATGAGAAAATCTCAACATTGGATGAAGTGTTAGAGATTCTGAAAGGTACAGGAGTTACTTTATTGATAGAGATAAAAGAGGGAGGCGAACGCTATCCCGAAATTGAAAAAAGAACTGTTAGTGCAATTCAGAAGTTTAATGCCTATTCATGGACGATAGTACAATCGTTCAACAAAAAGGCTATTGATCGTGTAAAAGAGGAGGATGAAAATATTAAGACACTCTATCTGCTTGGCCGAAGCAATTTCAGAGACTACTACAATAAAATTCGTGAAGAGAGGGAACGGAACCCCTCTTTGAGATTCAACTACGATGGACTTGCAGTGAGCTATAAAGCATGGAGCAAACAATCTCTCGACAGCGTAAAACAGATGGGACTCGAAACCTACGGATGGACTGTAGGCGATACCATTGCTATGAAAAGGCTTATTGATGACGGCATCACAGGAATCATTACTGATGATCCGGATGTTTTACTGAAAATCGTTAACCCAACTTTAAAATACACAAGTGCAAGCCTCTGGTTAACAGTGTTCTATAATTTTATTTTTGCTGTTGGGTCACTACTTTTGATTTTCTAACAAAAGGTCTTTCTTTAAAACTGAGTGCGGAATAAATTGCACTTAACCCGCATTATTCATCAGGTGTTAAATCGTCAATAAAAGCATCAGTTTTTCAAACCTTATATTTTGTGGGTGACAAATTATGTGTTTTTATAGAAGTCATTACAAATAATTCATGTTGTGACGGTATTTCTATTTAACATATGTATGAAATTGTAGTTTATTTGACAACAAGACATAATTATCCCATGGATGATTATAAGT
>JALVBA010000199.1 GCA_027010905.1 Marinilabiliaceae bacterium | reverse complement strand
TTGATACTCACCGTATTGAACAAGCGTAATACCGAGTCAAAAAGTCTGTATTTACTGATTGGTATCGTAATGTGGGTAGCCATGTTGAAGTCTGGGGTTCATGCAACATTGACGGGTGTTGTTTTGGCTATGTTTATTCCAGTAAAGTCGAAAACCAACAATAATTATTCTCCGTTAAAAAGCTTGGAGCATGATTTACACTCTGCGGTAGCATTTTTAGTTCTTCCTGTCTTTGCGTTCGCTAATGCAGGCATCAGCATTTCCGGAGTAGGTGTGGATCAGATATTTCACAGCGTTCCTCTGGGGATTGCGCTCGGTCTATTTATTGGCAAACAAATCGGTATTTTTGGTATTTGTTGGGCTGCAATTAAACTGAAGTTAACCAAGCTACCCACTGGAATGTCGTGGAGGTCTTTGTATGGCACCGCGACGCTTTGCGGCATAGGTTTCACAATGAGTCTCTTCATAGGATCTCTTGCTTTTGAAGCATCGGGGGCCAAACTGCTATTTGATGAGCGCATAGGCATTATCATTGGTTCTCTGGCTTCGGGTATTCTGGGTTATCTGATATTGCGTGCCAGTTTGTATTCTAACAAATAGAGGATCAGAGTAACCGTGCCGAGGCACGAGGCTCGGTACTAATCCATGGTTTTCCATTTTTTTCACGGTCTTTGTACAGAAATTTTATTACACCATTTTCAATGCTTTTGATACGATTATTGGAGATGGCAACCCGGAACACATATCTTGCAAGATACCGCAGGGAATTATATCCCTGTCCCACGGCCTGGCTGTTAATCACCCATTGCTGTTTTTAGACTGCAGGATCTGTTTTATCCAGCAGCCCGGCTTTTTTCATTGCATCCTTGAATTTAGCTTTGAAAATATTCTCCAGGGGTTTTGTGTGAACAAACAGATCCTGCCTTGAAGGAAGCCATTGATCTTTATCAGACAAAGCACCTCCGGGAATAATCAGATGCAGATGAGGATGATACTGGAGCATAGCGCCCCATGTATGGAGAGCAGCCATATATCCAATCCGGTCAGATCCGACAAACCGTGTATCCCGTGCTAATTTTTTCAGCGCTTCATTGGCGCATGAAAACAATGCGCCATAAGATAATTTCTGATGAGATCTTACAATATCCCGAAGGCCTTGAGGGAGTGTAATTGTTAACAGGAAGTAATGGGTAGGCAACAGTTTTTTCAACTGCTGATTAAGCCATTGATCCGCTTTACTCTGCTGACAGTTGGGACAATGGCGGTTTCCACAGCAACAGTGGATAAAATGCAGGTTACGACATTCACTGCATTCATACACCATGGTTCCAAAGGCGCCATTCCGGCACTTCATGATATCCCGGATGGTTTTTCTATGAGATTGCGGCATTCGATCGCCATAAAGAGCCATATATTGTGGGCCGTACATTTGAAATATTTTTTGAATAGCACTCATGACAACACCCCTTGCATGATTTTGGAAACCTTGTCATTGGAATCAATTTGAGCCTGTGTGGTCACATGCAGATAAATCATGGTGCTCTTAAGCGTTTTATGGCCCAATATTTTTTGAACATGCCGTATGGGGACATTTGCTTCCAGCAAATGAGTTGCATACGCATGGCGAAATACATGGGGGTGAACATGTTTTTTAAAGTTCAGGCGTTTCATAGTCGATCGCAAAACCCCTTGAACCCCACTGTCACTTACATGATTTTTGGCATATTGGGCGTTTTTCCCGCCATTGCGGCCCAGGGCAGGGAATATCCATTTTGAATTGTAATGGGTTTTATAGTATTTGCGCAATGCCAACAGGGTTATTTCAGGCAAAGGTACTGTCCTGTCAAGAGCCCCCTTGCCAGCGTGAATATGCACAAGCCTCCTGTCAGAAAGAATATCTTTGACCTGAAGTGTGGTGGCTTCCCTTAAACGCAGTCCCATGGAATATAATGTCAGATAAAAGGTATGGCTTTGCAAAGTGGGAAGGGCATAAATAATTTTCCTGACTTCCTTTAAACTCAGAATAGTCTGCAAGGTCTGCTCACGCTTCCATTTGATGTCTTTGAAAATGTTCCAGGATTGAACCAGGGTTCTGGTAAAAAAATGCTGAATACCAGAATAACTGATGCGCAGTGTTGCAGCGCTCCAGCCGAATTCATTCTAACAGCAAAGCCAGTATTGACGAAGCTGTTCTTCCGTGATATCCTGCAGTGGTTTATTGTAAAATCGCTGCAGTCTTAAAACTGCGCTGGTATAGGATTGAATACTTCGTTCAGCATACCCTGCTAATTGGAGA
>JALVBA010000198.1 GCA_027010905.1 Marinilabiliaceae bacterium | reverse complement strand
GACGTGTTCGGGATTAATCCATACTATGCTAAAAATAAAAAGAGATTGGACAAACTATTGTATTTTGGTACTATTGCCGCTTAAGTTTATAACGGAGTATTGATAAGATGTACTTGTTGAAAACTTATCGATTTACATGTTGATTATTTGCAAGGTTATAGAGAAATTAGCTAAAAACCTTGCAAAATGATTGGTAAAACAGATAAGACACCGCAGTTGAATATATTTAAGACTCCCCTCAAGCATTTCATAAAAGAGAGTCATAAGCTAGTGCTCCTTTCAAAAAGTATTGACTGGGATTCGTTAGAAGAAAGACTAAGTATTTATTACACTAAAGACAATGGACGTCCAGGAGTTCCTATAAGATTGATTTCCGAGATTATAATGTTAAAGCGGATTTACAACGAAAGTGATGAGAGTGTTTTGAATAGATGGACAGAGAATCCTTATTGGCAATATTTTACAGGTGAAACCTATTTTAATCATGAATTACCTTTTGACAGGACAGAATTGATTAAGTTTAGAAAACGAATAGGAGAAGAAGGCTCTGAAGAGATTTTAAAGTTGTCTATCCTTTTATTTCCTAAAAAGGAAGTACAAGAAAAATAAGTATTAATTAACACTACAGTTCAGGAAAAGAATATCACTTACCCAACCGATCCCAAGTTACAAAAGAAGATTATAGAGAGGTGTAGAGACATAGCACAGAAAGAGGGGATAACATTACGCCAAAGCTATAAACGGATATTAAAGCAATTAATGATTGAGCAAAGATTTCGTAACCATCCAAAGCGAAGAAAGAAAGCAATAGCAGCAGGTCGGAAGATAAAAGTTATTGCAGGACGTATTTTTAGAGATGTAGATAGAAAGCTTGATGAACAAACAAAAGAACAATACGCAGAGCTCTTTAATACTTTCAGCCAATTGCTGGCTCAGGAAAAAGGTTCTAAAAATAAGATTTACAGTATCCACCAACCACATGTAAAGTGTATAGCCAAGGGTAAAGAAGCAAAGAAGTTTGAATTTGGAAATAAAACCTCTATTGTAAAAACAATGAAATCTGGAATCATTGTTGGAGCTGTGGCATTTACAGAAAACATCTATGATGGAGATACACTTGAGCCTCAGTTACAACAAACAGAGAGGTTAATAGGGAAGAAACCGAAGGCAGGAATTGTTTACAGAGGGTATCGTGGGCGAAAACTGATCAATGGAGTTAAAATTATTATCCCTAAAAGATTGCCTGATTCTGCTACTAGCTATCAACGACAAAAGATGAGAAAATTCTTTAGGGCACGAGCTGGTATTGAACCTGTAATTGGACATCTCAAGCAAGACCATAGAATGAGTAGAAATTATTTACTTGACAATGATGGAGACAAAATCAATACAATTCTGGCAGCAACAGGATTTAACCTAAGAAAAATGCTTCAGCGATTAAAAGCTGAGACACTAAATTCTTTTTGGATTTTTTGGAACTATCTCGTTGGCAAAAAACTTGAGCTTAAAATTAGTGTCTGAGGAAAAGCAGGGGTTTTTCACGGTCGACTAAGTAGTTGGATTATAAATGCCAAACCGTCTAATCCTTACAAACTCTTTGGGTGATGTGTCCCGCTATTATTGTGAGATTGAAGTAAACACTGACACAGTACTTTATGTTATTGTGGAATCAATTATTATGGTTTGCCCCTTCCTGATTCTTACCGATATAAGTAATATATTAAACCTGATTTCAAGGAGACAATATTTCAGCCTCTCTTTTTCAGTTACTACTCAACAATAGTAACCCACCCGTAAGGGTCAGGCTCATCACCGTATTGAATAGCTCTTAGTCTGTTATATAATTTCTCCGATATCTTTCCGGGTTTTCCGTCGGTACTAAATTCGTAACTTTTTCCGGTATCGATATCATCAATACGTCCGATAGGACTAATCACAGCAGCAGTACCACATGCCCCAGCCTCTTCAAACGTCTCTAGCTCTTCAAACGGAACTTTTCTACGCTCAGTCTTTAGCCCCATATCCTGTGCCAACTGTGACAGACACTTATTTGTTATTGATGGTAGAATAGAGTCTGACTCGGGAGTGATATATGTGTTATTTTTTATTCCGAAGAAGTTGGCCGGTCCGCACTCATCAATATACTTCTTCTCTTTACTGTCGAGATAGAGCACAGCAGAGTACCCTTTTAAGTGAGCTAAATTGCCAGCCTGAAGACTCGCAGCATAGTTTCCACCAACCTTGTACCTTCCCGTCCCAAGAGGGGCAGCCCGGTCAAAATCCCGTGACACCATCATATTGGTTGGTTTAAATCCCTCTTTAAAGTATGGCCCTACAGGCATTACAAAAACCATAAACAGATATTCGTCTGCAGGAGAAACACCAATTTTAGGACCGGATCCAAACAGAAGAGGTCGCACATAAAGTGCAGCACCGGACTCGTAAGGAGGGACAAAACGAAGATTTAATTTTATTGCCTTAATGCAGGCCTCAACAAACAGCTCCTCAGAAACTTTTGCCATCAATATTCCATCAGCAGAGTTAAGCATTCTTTTGGCATTCTCTTCCACTCTGAAAAGCCTTATTTTACCATCTTTACCTCTAAACGCTTTCAGCCCTTCAAAAGACTCCTGTCCGTAGTGCAGACCTGTGGCAGCAATATGAATATCTATACTCTCTGATGAGCTAACCTCCAACTCACCCCACTTACCATCGCGATAGTAGCACCTAACATTGTAGTCAGTTTTCATATAACTGAAAGAGAGATTTTTCCAATCTATAGTATTCATGATAAAGAGTTTTTTATAGACTATTCAATTTTTATATAAAGATAGCATAATCTGATTACAAATTAAAAGGATATTTGTCATTAGTATATGTTTTTAGCTACTCTTTATTTGAAAAACATCATAACTGACGAAAGAAAGATTACGATGTAAATAAAGAACCGATAGGTTTTTTCAGGAATAAATTTTACGATATGTTTACCTGCAACTGCTCCCACAAAGATTCCCGGAATCATAAGTACATCCATGTGAAATGTATCAACGGTTATGGTGTGCCATGCAAAAATATGAAACGGGACTTTGAACAGGTTAAGGATTAGAAAGAACCATGCACCCGTCCCGATAAAACTGTTTTTAGGGAGGCGCATTGAAAGGATGTAGAGATTGAAAATTGGTCCGGCGGCATTTCCTATCATTGTTGCAAAGCCACCCGTAACACCAAAAAAGCTCCTGAAGAAGGGACTGTTTGACAAGCTCTCTTTTTTTCCTCTTATCTCATTGAAAAGCATGATAAAAAGGCTTAACAGTAAAATGCCTGCAATAGCATCTCTAAATTGATTATCGTTGATATAGCTTCCTACCAGAACAGCTCCAATAATACCCACAGCGGCAAAAGGAAACAGTTTTAATATCTCTTTTAAACGACCGCTTTTATGGTATTGAATAAGAGCCATTGCATCGCCAAACACCAAAATAGGCAACAGTATACCTACCGATGCCTGAGCACCATAAAGGTATACCAATACAGGAATAGAAATCATCCCGATACCTTTAATACCACTTTTCGACAGGCCCACCAGAAAAGCACTTGCCATAGTAAGCAACCACACCGCGGGTGTTACACTAAGGGGATTTAGGAGATTTAGGAGATTTAGATTTTCTGTCATGTGTGATGTGCTAATGGTATATCGTGTAATAATTGTATCACTTAAAGAGCAACCTCCACCTGTTCATCAGGCAAAATTTCATCTTTAAAAATGCGGTTCGGATATAAGGAGTAGAATAGTCCCGGCAGAGAACTTACCAAAGAGAGGAAATAGAATATCAGACTAAGAGCCACTGCCTGATCCTGATTAACACCTGTAAGATATGTTGCTCCCCAAGCATAGGCCATTTCGCGTGCACCTATACCTCCCAGAGTAATAGGGATTGCTCCGGCAATTGTAGAGAGAAAGAAGAGGACTAGATAGTCGCCCCAATGACCGTTTACTACTGTGCCCATAGCCTTCAGGATACTTATTACCACCAACATCTGAATTCCCTGAATTATCAACGACCACAAAGTAACTTTCCAAAACACCTTTGTTAATGATCTGTTTAATATCCACAAAAAAATGTAGTAACCCAAACTTACTCCCGGAATCAACAGAAAATACCAACCCTGATAGGGAATTTTGTAATCGACAAAATAGACCAGTGCTAAAATGTATACCAGAATAATTGAGAGTCCGCTAACCCGCTCAGCAAAAACCGCCGACAGGAGTTTCTTTACTTTTATATGATAGTATTTATTAAGAAGGAACACCTTATAGCCGTCGCCGCCAACTCCTCCGGGAAGGAAAAAGTTGTAGAACAGTCCCATCCAGTATAGCTTAATATTTGACCAGTTTTTGATTTTCAGGGGGAGTGCAGTAAATATTGTGTTCAGCCTGTAAGTTCCCAACAAAACAGCAAAAACATAAAAACCCATTGCCAGAATCAGATAGAGTTTGTTCGACCCTTTCATGTACATCCAAACCTGACAGAGGTCAATGTTGTTTACAACATAGTAGATTGCGGCTGCTGAAAATAGTACTTTTAATATAAGTTTAACGTAGTTGGGAACCTTCCTCTTTGTCGACATTCTGAAAAAACTACTTTAGTAAAATCTCTGACAAGTCCTCTTCAAAGAAAAAATTTTCACTACCGAAAGCAGGCTTCAGGTCTGTCATCCACAGTGCTTTCTCGTCGTATTTGGCAAAGAAGGGACGACATGCCCAGTTGCTGTTTCTGCCCTGAATGAATTCAAGAACAAAGACTTTCTCTCCCTTAATTTTTGTTGTGCCAATAATACGTACTTTCCCCGGTGTACACGACATGCTTGGACCTCTAACAGTTCTTGCTATTCCGCTAACACTAATGTATGCCTTCTGAAAGATATTCCATGCTTCAACCATAGGGATTCCGAAATACTCCTGTGCGCCGGTATCTCTAGCAATAAACATGTAATACGGAATAAGGCCAAGCTGAACCTGCCTTCTCCACATCGTACTCCATATTTCGGGTGTGGCATTAATATGTTTTAGTATTGGGCTCTGTGTTCGTATCTGCGCACCGGTAGCACGAATCTTCCTGATGGCCTGTTCTACCGCTTCAGTCTCCAACTCCCTGTGGTGATTGAAGTGTGCCATAAAAGCCAGTGACATTCCTGAGTTAACCACTTTCTCAAAAGATTTCAAAAGGTCATCGGCATCATCGTCGGTAAGATAGCGATAGGGCCAGAAGCTTAAGGATTTTGAACCGATACGAATATTTTGCAGATTCGGCAGGTCAGCTTCAATAAGTTTTGTAAGATAGAGGTCGACAACCTTCGATTTCATTATCATAGGGTCGCCACCGGTAATCAACACATCGGTAACTTCATCGTGTTGTTTCAGATACTCAATAACCCGCTCAATCTCATTCATAGCGAATTTCATCTCATCCATACCCGTAAACTGTGGCCACCGGAAACAGAATGTACAGTACGCATGGCATGTTTGCCCCTGCGATGGAAAGAAAAGAAGTGTTTCGTTATACTTATGCTGAACACCTGTCAGCCTAACGCCATTAAGTTCAGGAACATTGTATTCGAGCTGACCTGCAGGGTGAGGATTTAAGCGTTCACGTATTTTATTTGCTTCCACCTTAATCGTTGACCTGTCAGCCCCACTTTTAATAACTCCTGCCATGTGATTAAAATCATCCGGCGCAAGCATCTCCTTTTGGGGGAAGTTAAGAATATATATAGGGTCATCTTTGTAGTTATTCCAGTCTATAAGTTCATTAACAACATAGTTGTTGGTTTTGAAAGGTAAAACATGGGCTACAACTTCTATATTGAATTGCTCCTCTTCCGGCAACATTGCAATTTGAGGAATCTTCCTGAAATTATGTAACGAAAATATTTGATACTTCATACGCATTCCCTTTTTAATAATTTGTGCCCTTAGTGCACGAAAATTGAACGGAGGGCTCAAACAACCACTCTCGGAGAGTGTTAATTAACACTAATCTAATAAGTTGACCGGATTGTTTGAACTATTTCCCTTTTTGAGGAAAGTGGCACAAAGGTAATAAAAAAAACCGAATTTTCAAAGACCTGTATGTTTGACAGAGAGAGAGAAACCGTACTATTTGTTTAACGAATTAACTCGTCGCGATTAGTGTCCAATTTCAGAAAAATGAATAGCAGCAGAGTGAACCCCCATAGCGATGAGCCCCCGTAGCTAAAAAATGGCAGAGGAATTCCAATAACAGGAGCGAGACCAATGGTCATACCTATATTAACAGCAAAATGGAAAAAGAATATTGAGGCCACTCCATAGCCGTAGATTCGGCTAAAGTCGGAGTGCTGTTTCTCCGCCAGAAATATCAATCGCAAAATCAACCCCAGAAATCCAATTATCACAAACAGAGTTCCTGCAAATCCCCACTCTTCACCTACAGTACAGAAGATAAAATCGGTACTCTGCTCCGGAACAAAATCCAGTTTCGTTTGTGTTCCTTTAAGAAAACCTTTACCTAACAATCCACCTGAGCCTATTGCAATTTTTGATTGATTAACATTGTATCCTGCACCTAACGGGTCTTCCTTCAGTCCAAGCAGAACATTGATACGGGTGCGCTGATAGTCATTCAGCACCTGATCAAAAAAGTAATCAGCTGAAAAGGCCAGAATTATTGCTCCCCAAAGGATAAGAATGTAAAGCAAGATTACTCTCAGCCTCTTCTTAAAAGAGATATAGAAAAGATAAATCGAAAGTGCTGCGACACCTGCTACTAACGAGAACTCCGGACGTAATGCAATATTCAGCAACTTTGTTCCGTAGAACACCACTGCTCCGGTAATGGCTCCCACAAGTAACCCGGTGAACAAACATTTGCGTACACCCTGAAAAAACAGAGGTGATAGTATTGTTATCGTTATTAATATGATAATGTAAACATTGGGGATAATTAGTGTTAATACAGCCACAACTGCTGCGATAAAACCAAAAAATAGTATGTAGGGTGACATACCCTCGCGATAGAGAACAAGAATAAAGACAAAATATACCAGAGCCGACCCGGTATCATTTTGCAATAGTATCATTAAAATAGGGGTGAAAATAATTGCTCCTATCTTAACCATATTTATGGGCTTGCTCATGTCGAATCCAAAGCGGCTTAGCAGTCGTGCCAGCGACAGGGCTGTTGCTACCTTTGTTAGTTCGGCCGGCTGAAACCTTACAGGCCCCAATTCAAACCACGATTTCGCACCATTTATCTCTTTCCCGAAAAACAGTACCGTAACTAACAGGAATATTGTAAATGCATAGAACACATAAGCAAACTCAACAAAGAACTTACTGTCAACAAGAAATATTATTCCAATAAGAACTATCGAAAGAGCAATCCACACAAGTTGTTTCATGTGCTCCCGACCGAAGTCAAAGAACGCGGTGCTGTCGGGAGTATAGTTGGCAGCATAGATATTTAACCACCCAAAAGAGACCAATAGTGCATATATACTAATGGTTACCCAGTCTACTTTTACTCTGTAACTACTATTCATTCCCATGTATCAGATCTCCTTTCAAAATACGGTCTTCAAGCCATGCTCGTTTGGCCGATACCGATCTTGTTAAATATTTTTCAATCATAAGACTGGCAATTGGAGCAGCCCACCTGGCTCCAAAGCCTCCGTTCTCCACATACACTGCAATAGCTATCTTCGGGTTATCCTTAGGTGCAAAAGCCATAAATACGGAGTGGTCTTCGCCATGAGGATTTTGTGCAGTTCCGGTCTTTCCACAAAGAATTATTCCCGGAATACGGGCAATGAGAGCAGTACCTCCGTCAGGTCCTTGCACAGCACCCTCCATCCCTTTCAAAACGGGAGTAAAGTATGCAGTATCAATTCCGGTGTTATGAATCTCCTTAAACTTCTTTGGTATTTCAGTCCCTTCAATACTTTTGATAACATGGGGTGTATAAAATTCACCTCTGTTACCAAGCATCGCTGCCATATTCCCCATCTGAATAGGTGTTGTTAATATCTCTCCCTGCCCAATAGCCATAGAGATAACTGTGAGCGAACTCCAGTTTTTATTGTAAATCTTATCGAAATAGGCCGAGTTGGGAATAAAGCCTCTATTCTCGTTGGCAATATCTGCTCCCAGACGATATCCAAAACCAAATTTCACCATGTAATCTTTCCAGGCATCAAATCCTTCCTGTATATTTTTATACTTAGAATTGTCGAGAATAGACCTGAATACCTGACAATAGTAGGCGTTACAAGAGTGCTGTATCGACTGTGACAAATCAAGAGGAGAAAAGTGGTTATGGCACCCAACGGATAGTGCGCGTGTGTGATACCCCATATGACACTCATATTTTGTGCCGGGTGTCAACACTCCCTCCTGCTGTCCAATAAGTGCATTTATTGTTTTGAACGTTGAGCCGGGAGGATACCGAGCCTGAACAGCACGATTGAAAAGTGGCTCCAGACTATCAGTTCTTAGTATTGAAAAGTTTTTTGATCTCACCTTACCCACCAGTAACGATGGATCGTATGTTGGAGTTGACACTATTGTTATTATCTCACCTGTTGACGGCTCAATAGCAACGATACTACCTATCTTATTTTGCATTAAACTCTCGCCATACTTCTGCAGATCAATGTCGAGTGCAAGGGTGATATTTTCACCCGATTCGGCAGGAATATCAAAACGCGAATTACGATAAGACCCTTTTATTCTTCCATGAACATCAACCAACTGATATTTTACCCCTTTATGACCTCTTAACTGCTCCTCATAAACTTTCTCTATTCCGCTAATACCAACGTAGTCACCCTGTGTGTAGTAGTCATCTTTTTTAAGAAGACTCTTATTTGCCTCACCAACATAACCCAGCACATGAGCTCCGTATGGATACTCATACTTCCTTAAAGTACGACGCTGAATAAAAAACCCTTTATATTTGTATTGTGTCTCCTGAAATCGGCCGTATCTTTCGGCCGATAGCTGCTTGTAGAATACTGAAGGTTTGTATCGCAGGATCTTTTTTTTCTTAAGCTGATTATTCATATGCTTTAACATCTCCCTCAACTCATCAGCTGTGATACCCACCGATTCGCAAAAGTCAACAGAGTCGAAAGGAGCTAGCTCCTGCGGAACCACCATGATATCGTATACCGCCTGATTGGAAACTAGCAACCTTCCGTTGCGGTCGTAAATCAATCCACGCGAGGGGAACTGTACAACCATACGTCTGGAGTTACTCTCGGCCGACAGTTTGTACGAAGGGTCAGAGACTTGTAGTACGAATAGCTTAGAGGCAAAGATTACACCAATTAGAATGATGAAAATCCCAATAAACACACCTCTGTTATTATTCCAACCCACAGTTATCTGCTTTTATCTTTTTTAAACACAAAAAGCTGTGCTATAAAAACGAAAATTAATGTAAATAAGCTACTGGCAACAATTCTCCACATAGTTGAAAAAAAGTATATGAAGTCGTAAACCTCAATAAAGAAAAGTAGTGTGTGATGAACAAGTATCAGCACTACAGTATATTTCAGATACCACACAAAACCATAATCATGTATTGTTGGCGACGAGCCCGGCTGGTAATCATCTCTTGGCGAGATAGCACGCAGAAGAGAGGGGCGAACAAATGCAATAAAAACAGTAGCAAAAGTATGCATTCCCGGTGTATTACTGAACAAATCAATTGTCAGCCCTAGAAGAAATGCGATAAACAGAAGCAGGTATCCCGGTGTTTCAAACGGAAGTATAAAGATAAACAGAATATAGACGTATGGATTTACATATCCACTGAACTGAATGTTGTTAAACACCAGCACTTGCAGCAGAACAAGAACAAAGAAACTCAATATGTATCCCGGTAGCCTGTTAATCATTACTGTTCTCTAAATTTAACTGTTCCTCTTTCATTTTATTACTCATCACCTCAACATAGGAGAGGTCTTTGAAATCAACACTTAGCTTTACTTTTATCCGATAAAAACTCTCACCCTTATCTCTCTCCACAACCTCAACTGAGCCTATCAGAATTCCTTCAGGAAATATTGAAGAGAACCCACTCGTTACCACAAGGTCTCCTACAACAACATGGGCATGAATAGGAATCTCATTTAGCCATACATACCTATAGTCGTTTCCATCCCATCCTAAAGCACCAAAAAAACCACTCTCTTTCAGCTTTCCAGAGATTAGCAAGCGGGTATTCAAAATCGTAATAACTGACGAGTAGTGGTCTGAGACATCTTTCACAATGCCAACAACTCCTTTGGCAGAGATCACACCCATCTCCTTTACAATCCCGTTGTTAGATCCTTTATTGAGGGTGATGTAGTTAAAGTGTTTGTTAACTGAATTATTTATCACTTTAGCTGTGCGGTAGGTGTACTGTCTTTTATTAAGTGAGTCGTACACTAGACTAAAATAGTCTTTTGAATCTTTAAAAGAAGAGGGTAGCTGACTTCGTAAATAGGTATTCTCTTTAGCCAGCTCCTCGTTTATCTGTTTAAGTTGCAGGTATTGTGTTGCATCGCTAAAGCTACGATACACCCCTCCCGAAACACTATTTGATGATGATATCCACGAAGCCCTTTGGTAGCTATTGTAGTTAACAACCATATAAAACGAAACTATCTCTAACAAAAGGAAGAGAAGAATAAAATGATTTCTTATTATGAAATGGAAAAAATTCCTCATATCATTTAAGTCGTTTCGTTAATGTACAAAACCACTTGTACAAGTGGTTTTGTAGTAGTGATTATCTTTTCAGATAAGGCAGCTTCCGGTGTCTGTTCTTCAGTGCAATACCTGTTCCGCGAGCTACAGCGTGTAGAGGGTCTTCTGCAATGTGGAACGGAATATTTATTTTTTCGGTTAACCTCTTGTCTAACCCTCTAAGCAGTGCACCACCACCGGCAAGGTATATACCGTTTGTTACAATATCAGAATATAGCTCAGGAGGTGTCTGTTCAAGAGCTGAGAGAATAGCTGTTTCAATTTTAGAAATTGATTTCTCCAGACAGTGGGAGATTTCCTGATACGAAACAGGTACCTCTATTGGCAGGGCAGTCATCTGATTTGGTCCCTGAACAATGTAATCAGCCGGCGGCTCTTCCAGTTCAGACAGGGCTGAGCCAACATGCAGCTTAATCTCCTCAGCTGTTCGCTCACCAACCTTAATATTGTGCTGGCGACGCATATATTCGGTAATATCAGCTGTAAGGTCATCACCCGCAATCCTGATTGATTTGTTGGTTACGATACCTCCAAGTGATACAACCGCAATCTCTGTTGTTCCTCCTCCTATGTCAACAATCATGTTTCCTTCGGGCTTCTCAACATCCAGACCTATACCGAGAGCAGCAGCCATAGGCTCATATATCATGTAAACCTCACGACCACCGGCATGTTCCGATGAGTCTCTTACAGCCCTTATCTCCACCTCAGTACTTCCCGAGGGGATACAGATAACCATAGTAAGTGAAGGAGTAAATAGCTTCGATTTATGGTTTATCATCTTAATCATCCCGCGAATCATCTGTTCCGCTGCGTTAAAGTCAGCTATTACACCGTCACGCAACGGACGAATAGTGTAAATTCGGTCGTGTGTTTTACCGTGCATCTGACGTGCTCTCTCTCCAATGGCCACAAGCTTCTCGCTATGACGGTCGAGAGCAACTATTGACGGTTCATCCACAACAATACGGTCGTTGTGTATTATGATGGTATTTGCCGTACCTAAATCGATGGCAATCTCTTGTGTTAAAAATGAAAATAAGCCCATTCTTTCTTTTTTTATTAATGTTTAAAATGACGTGTGCCTGTAAAAACCATGGCAATATCAAACTCATTACAAGCTTCAATTACCTCCTCATCACGAATACTGCCTCCTGGCTCTACAATATATTTAACACCAAATTCGTTCGCTGCTTCAATGCTGTCTCTAAATGGAAAAAAGGCATCTGATATCAGTACTGATTCAGAAATATCAATTCCCTCTTTCATATTAAAACGCGGAATTGTTAACTGACGAAGACTGTCCAGCCTGTTGGGTTGCCCCATACCTGCACCTGTTAACCAGAATGAGCCGTCACTATTTTCAGTTACTAGAGCAATGGCATTACTCTTTAGATATTTACATGCTGTAACCCCAAAGCTGGCAAGATTCATCTTTGTTCCTGCAAACTGCTTCTGTGTAACATTTCTGAACCCCCTGTCATCTCCCTCATCTTCGTCCTGAACTAACATCCCTCCACTTATTGACCTATAAAGTTTCTCTCCCGTCACACCCTCTTTAATTGGTGTTTCGAGTAGACGTAAGTTCTTCTTCTTGCTGAAAAGCTCCAGTGCCTCTGGTGTGAATGCCGGTGCAATAACAATCTCGATAAAACGCTTAGCAAGCCACAATGCCACCTCTGCTGTAACAGTTTCGGTGAATGTGATGATACTACCAAAAGCACTTATGGGATCGCCCTCCCAGGCAAGTTCAAGAGAGTTCATGATATTATCACTTACCGCCAGCCCGCACGGATTAAGATGCTTTACAACCGCAACTGCCACTCTGCTTTCGATGTGAGTTACTGAATTATACGCATCACTTGCCGCCTTCCATGAAGCATCGGCATCCAAAAGATTATTATATGAAAGGGCTTTACCCTGAAGGATTTTAGCATTAGCTAAAGCAGCCCCCTGTTTTGTGTTGTTAAATTTGAAAAATGTTGCATCCTGATGAGGATTCTCGCCATAACGAAGAACGTGGCCATTATTAAGGCTTATTCGCTCAGTATCCTCATCCTCGTTAAAATAGTTAAAGATAGCAGCATCATAATGAGATGAAACAGCAAATGCATCTTTGGCAAATGTTCTGCGATTTTCAATGGTTGATTCACCCCCCTTTTCGGTAAGCAGTATTTGAAGGTCGGCATACTGATTTTTTGAAGCTACAATAACTACATCCTTATAATTTTTTGCAGCTGCACGAATCAGAGAGATTCCTCCAATATCAATTTTTTCTATTATATCCTGATTTGATGCGCCTGAGGCAACGGTATCTTCAAATGGATAGAGGTCTACGATAATTAGGTCTAACTTCGGAATGTCGTACTCCTTCAACTGACTGATGTCACCCTCGTTATCGCGACGAGCTAATATTCCTCCAAACACTTTCGGGTGAAGGGTTTTTACCCGGCCTCCCAAAATGGAAGGGTATCCCGTTAAACCTTCAACAGGAGAAACGTCTACTCCCAAACCTTCGATGGAAGATTGAGTACCACCTGTTGAATAAATCTTAACACCTAAGCTATTCAGTGTTTCTACAATTGCGTTTAATCCGTCTTTGTGATAAACAGAAATTAGTGCGCTTTTTATTTTTTTCAAGTTATTCATTTATATACCCTTAAATCATTGTCGCAAAAATAAGAAAATAAGCACACTTCACAAGGTACACTGAATATTTATTTTATCAATTTTCGATGGAATTCTTCAAATAAAATGGTTGTTAAATGATGTGAGTAACCTATCTCATTTAATTAAGTTGCATTGATAACAGATCTTTATAACGCTTTTTATGAAAGTTTTTTGACCTCACTAACCTCCAATAGCAGTGCCACATCACATAACTAACTGAGTCATTGCTTTATGAAGGAGATAGAGCCTGTTGATAAAATGGTGATAACTTTTGATATTTATCAACGCTGCTTCTTTGCAGCTCAAACTTGATTATATATATTGCTCATTGGAAAAACAGAGTTTTCTCGTACTCACTAATAATTGTTACTTAATTGACAGACCAAGATAAGAATACTGAACAGGTACTATTGGAAAATGAGCGCTTGAAGCGTATGATTAAACGTGTGTCGAAAAGCGCAATGGGGATGATGCGGGCTGGAAGCAGTGACGAACAGCCTGACCAAAGCATCGATTTTCTTCCTATTCAGATTTCATCAATTTTAATGGCCGACAAGCCTTTGGACGAAAAGTTGGCTAAAGTACTAAACAAGTTAGGCGAATTTATTGATGTAAGCAGAGTTTACATCTTTGAGAATTTTGAGAATAACAGAAAGTGCCGGAGCAGGTACGAGTGGGTTAACCAGGGTATTACTACCGAAAGAAAAAGCCTTGGAGACATCGATTACACTGACTATCCCTACTGGAAAAAGATTCTTATTGAGAAAGGTTCAATAGTGGTTTCAGATGTTAGAGAGCAACTACCAGATACCTGCTGGGAAATGTTGGAAGCACAGGAGACACAATCTGTTTTGGCTTTCCCCCTATGGGTCAATGGTGAGTTTTGGGGGTTCATTGGGTTTGACGAGTGTAGTTTCGAACGCGAATGGATACCTTTCGAGGTAAATATCTTGAGAGTTACATCTCAGCTGATAAGTAATGCAATAGAAAATATAAACGCTCAAACCGACATTAAAGCAAATGTTCAGCTGCAAGAGCTGCTATTGAGTATCTCCAACCTCTTTATCACTTCTGAAAGTCTTCAGAATCAGCACGACAAGGCTTTGGAGTTCCTGGGTAGCTTTTTCAATGTCGATAGAGCCTTTGTTTTTGAAAACTCCACCGACACAAGTTTCTGCTCATTCTTCTCGGAGTGGTGCAATATCGGTATCTCAGCCAAGAAAGATGGATATCCTGTTTTAAACTACAGCACCGACCTCCCCGGTTGGCATAGTATGTTACTCGATAAAGGATTTATCTCATCAGGGATACCGGGACAGAGAGGTGTGATTACCAACAGTCTGCTCTATCGGTCTGACGAAATATCCTCTCTTATAATTTTCCCTATAAAATCACAATACCACTTCTGGGGATTCATCGGCTTTGATGACTATAAAACTGAACGGGAGTGGAACTCTCTTCAGCGCAATGCCCTTGAGACTATTTCGGGCATTTTAGCAGGGGCTTTTGAGCGCAGACAGGTTAACGATGAAAATCGCAGGAATCATGCGAACATTCTGAAAATTAATGAGCAACTGAAAGAGAAAGAGGGATTTCTTAGTCATGTGCTAAGTGCTGCTCCTGTTGGGATTATGATTGTGAAAGACCAAAAAATCACATTTGTAAACGACCGTATCATCAGAAGTTCCGGATATCTAAAAGAGGAGCTAATAGAACAATCACCCTCAGTGTTGTATGAGATGGGGGATGAGGGGTCAGGCAAAGATGAGGAGTTTTACGAGTTGATTAAGACCTCCGGACTTGGGAAGATGGAAGTTCCTATTGTTACTAAAGATGGAAGAAGAATCCCTGTTCAGTTAACAGGTACTCCTGCATCATTCGATAATAGTGGAGATAGTTTCTTGATGATTAGTCTTGACATTTCAGACATTAAGCAGGCAGAGAAAGAGCTCGTTGACAGTCAGAACAGAATAAAAACTATTATCGAGACAACGATTGACGGTATTCTGATTTGCAAAACACCCGACGAGATTACCTATGTTAACAGAGCCGGAATGAATTTGGTGGGATACCCGGCCGAAAAGATTAAGAGCATTCCTTTAGACAACATCTTTCAGGATGTCAGTGAGAAACGGAAATATCTAAAAGCCTTTAGAACTATTGATGAGAAGGATGAGTTTAAGGGCGATATAAAAGTGGTAAACAGTAACGGTGAAGTGCGCCATCTTGAAGTGTCGGGAACTTCGGTTGTTCTGGATAATAAGAAGCAGTACTACTTCTCGCTTCACGATGTAACAAACCGAATTGAGAATGAGCACGCCTTACAACTGAGTGAAGAGAAGTTCAGAACTTTGACTGAAAACTCAAGAGACCACATTTTAAGAATAGAACAAAACAGCAAAGTATCATATTGCAACTCGTCGTTTTTAAGAGATTATGGATTCAAGTCTGAAGATGTTATTGATAAGGCATTTATCGACATTAAAAATATACCCGAAGAGTTTAAGCGTGGACTACTTCCTAAGGTAAATGATGTACTGAAGAACGGAATTGTTACAAATATCGAGATTGTTATTCATTACAAAGGAAGATACCTCGTTTTTGATTGGATCATAACTCCAGAGTCGAACGTGGCAGGCCACTCTCATTCGGTATTGGTTGTTGGACGCGACTTTACCGGCAGAAAGAATGTTGAACGTGAGTTGATGATTGCCAAAGACAGAGCTGAGTCAGCTGATAAACTTAAATCGGCATTCTTAGCCAACATGAGCCATGAGATACGAACTCCACTCAATGCCATTGTGGGATTTGCAAATCTTCTGAAAGAGGATCTGATTGACCGTGAGGAGAAGGAGGAGTATATCAACATTATTAATAAAAGCTCTGATAATTTGATGATGCTGATAAATGATATTATTGACTTGGCACGTATCGAGAGCGGTCAACTGAATCTGCTCAGGGGTGAAGTTGATATAAACACAATGTTAAACTCATTGTACACAACATTTAAACAGAGAGCCAAAACGGAGAAGGGAGAAAGTGTGTCTGTTGTTCTTTCAATACCCAGCAACAAAAAGAGTCTGAATATTCTGGCCGATGAAAACAGGCTAATTCAGATTTTCAACAATCTTCTGGGTAATGCACTTAAATTCACCGACAAAGGATTTGTTGATTTTGGCTACACCATCGACAGCGATGTCGTGAGGTTCTACGTGAAGGATACAGGTTTTGGCATTGTTCACGAAAAACACAAACTTATATTTGACCAGTTCAGACAGGCCGACGAATCAATAGCAAAAAAATTCGGAGGTACAGGTTTAGGCTTAACTATCTGCAAAAGGCTTGTTAATGCCATGGGAGGAAATATTGGCCTTATATCGGAGTCGGGAGAGGGTGCTGAGTTCTTCTTCACTATCCCGTTAGTGCTGGCTGAGAAAGCAGAGGAGAAGATAAAACCTGTTGAAGAGGAGAGAGAGAGGGAGAAGGTGGCCGTGGTTCACACCATTGACCCCAATAGACAGTACGTCTGGTCTGATAAGATGGTGCTTCTGGTTGACGATAACAGCAGTGCCCACCTGCAGCTGCGTAAATATCTTGAGAAAACAGGAGTTACAGTAATCTCGGCACGTACAGAGAGCTCGGCTCGTGAGCTGTTGCGAATAAGAGATGACATAAGTATGGTGTTGATGGATATTCAGATGCCTGATGTAAATGGAGTAAGTTTTATTCAGGAAATGAAAGAGCAGGGTATTAAAGTGCCGATTATTGCTAAAACCACAGAAGAGCTTATTGAGAGTGGTGATGAGATATTAAATGCCGGTTATGATGAGTTTGTGTCTAAACCTATCGATAAAGAGGAACTTCTAATAAAGATGGATCGCTTCCTGCATAATGGTAGGTAATTTGTCCCTACGATAAATTGTGTTTTGTCATTGATAAATATATCTTTAAAGTGTAAATGAACAACAGGTTCTCTATGCTGAAATTCCGGTTACAAGAAATCTCTTTCTGAAAGAAAAGGTTGGGTATACTTTGGGGCGTGATTACCCTGTGTACAATCGTGATGACAAGCTACTTCGAGTGAAATCCTAACTAGTCCTCCGTAAATAAGCCTTGACTTTTTTGCCTGTCCCGCATGGCGGGGTGTCAAGACAAAAATGAAAGACGTATCAAAAAGGTAGACGAACTTTAGTTAAAAGCCGGTGTTTGAAAAATAGAGGACTTTTTCACGTTTGACTAACTATACTTCCCTAACTACAATAAAACCTCCAATCCTTAACATACACTTTATCAGTATGTAAGCCCTTGTGGTAAAAATATTTTCAAAATATTTAGTACTTTGTCTTGCATAGTACCTATTAATGTATGTATATTTGCAAAACATACTTCGAGGTGAAGGATAGTATTGTATGAAATTTAAAGGGAGAAATGCTATGAATGTAGAAAATGCAAAAGCACAAATGCGAAAGGGGGTACTTGAGTACTGTATCCTCTCTGTGTTGTCGACAAAAGATGCCTATGCATCGGATGTTATCAACAAGCTAAAAGATGCAAAGATGATAGTAGTTGAGGGAACACTCTACCCTTTGCTTACTAGATTAAAAAATGCCGGATTGTTAAGTTACCGCTGGGAGGAGTCTACACAGGGACCTCCACGTAAATATTATGCCTTAACAGAAATTGGCAAGGAGTTTTTAAAGGAGCTGGATTCGTCGTGGAACGAGCTTGTTCGTGCAGTTGAAACTATTGACCAAACCCATAATCAGGATTAAGATGAAAAAGACAGTATCAATAAATTTAAACGGATTGGTTTTCTACATTGATGAGGATGCCTACCAGCGGCTTCGCACCTACCTTGACAAGATAGAGAGGTGGTTTTCGGGGAAAGAGGGAGCAAAGGAGATTATATCAGATATAGAGAACAGAATAGCCGAGCTTTTTGAGCAGAGAGTAAAACCGGGTACAGGCGTAGTAACAAAGGCTCTGGTTGAGGAGGTTGTTGAAATTATGGGTGAACCCGAAGAGTTTGAAGATGCCTCTGCAGAAAAAACAGAGAACACTGCAAACATATCAGGGAGTGGTTATGTGCCACCTAAAAAACTCTATCGTGATATTGAAGACCGGGTCTTTGGAGGTATCTGCTCAGGTATTGCAGCCTATTTTAATGTCGATACAGTGCTTGTGCGTGTAATATTCGGAATACTCCCCTTTGTTAGTGTAGGAGTGATAATACCGGTTTATATAGTCCTCTGGATAGCATTGCCACCGGCAGTTACCACAGCTCAGAGGCTACAGATGAAGGGTGAGCCGATAAACATCTCAAATATCGAAAAGACAATTAAAGATGAGTATGAGGATGTGAAAAACAGAGTTGGTAAAATAAGAGATACCGACACCTACAAAAAAGGAAAAAACTTTTTCAGAAATATGAGTAAGGGAGACAAAACACTACTCATTGTAGTTCTGGTACTTGTTGCTGTAGCACTACTCTTTGGCCATAGTAACCCAATACATATTATGAGTTTTAATAATATGATTCCTCTGGAAGCGATGAATTTTCACTATCCCGGCTTCCACTTTCATGTTCCAATTGCATTGATTCTGATTTTAGTACTTATAGCACTCTTGGTAAAACCTCTGTTCAAAGTTATACTCTATCTTATTGCTATTCTTTTTATTGGAGGCCTTCTGATAAAACTGATTTTTTGGTTGTTTGGTGTAGTAACATTAATCTCTTAATAAAGTAGTTATGAACAAGACAATAGATATAAATTTAGGAGGATTTGCATTTCAAATTGAAGAGGATGCATACAATCTGTTACAAAACTATCTGCAAAAGATAGAGACCAAGCTGGGAAGTGGGGAGGAGGCTTCGGAGATAATCAGTGATGTTGAGTTTCGTATTGCTGAGCTGTTTAAAGCTGATGCAAAAACCAAAGGAGGAGTTATAATTCTTGAGGCAGTGCAGAGTGTTATTAAACTTGTTGGCGAGCCCGAGGCATTTGTTTTTGAAGATACTGAGGAGACAGCAGAGGCAGCAGGAGAGAGCAAGGAGCATCAAGAGCCGATATCGGGAGCTGAAAATATAACAACAAACAGAAGCCTCTTCAGAGATATAGGCCAAAAAGTATTTGGTGGAGTGTGTAGCGGACTGGCTCTCTACCTCTCAATTGACTCTGTTGTATTACGTCTTATTTTTGTCGTTATATTCCTCTTCTTTAAACCCATAATACTTGTATATATTGTATTGTGGATAGCAATGCCAAAACCCCGCACCGTTGAACAGTGGTTTGAGATGAAAGGCGGACAAGCATACTTTCAGCAAAAAGGTGAAGAGGTGAAATACGAATACAGTAAAGATGCCAAACACCACAACTCTAAATTTTCGCTCCGCAACGATCACCATGGTTCTGACTTTGTTGACTCAGGCTTGAGAAGTTCAGGGAATGTGTTAAGTGTAATTGTTGGACTGCTTCTTTCTGTTGTAAGTTTCTTATGGCTGATTGGCATGGTTATTTTCCTTGTGTTTCAAAATAGTTCCATAGGTGAAATTTTGCCTGAAACCCGTTTTATTTACGAACTGCCCCACAGGTTGCTTACTCCTGATAATATGGCACTGTTCTCGGTATCTATTGGATTATTGGCCGGCATTCCGTTACTAATTATTTTCTATCTGGGGTTGAAACTTATTTTCAGATTTTCAGCTAATGACATGGCATTAGGGCTAATTGCGTTGGGTATTTGGTTTGCCGGGTTAGGGCTTTTCTTCTACGAAACAGTTGACTACATTAAGGGCTACAAGGAGAAAGCAAAGATAACTATTGAGAAGGAGCTGGATAGTTTTCCATCCGACACGCTCTATATTAATACCATGAAAAACTACGCTGTTTACAAATATTCTAATTACCTTTTGGATATAAACAGAATCAATCTCTATGCATCTGTGGAAGGTCAACTTATAATTGAAGGAGTCCCTCGCATTTACATTGTTAAAGGAGACTTGCTTAAAGTGACAGTTGTTAAAAAAGCTCGCGGGCTTAACGAAAAGGATGCTGTTAGGAATGCTGAATTCACTGAATATTTCTGGCAACAAAAAGATTTTGTATTACTTCTCGACAAACATTTTACTTTGGGCAATCAGGCTCTAATCAGAAATCAGGAGGTGACAATTACAATTCAGGTTCCCCAAAACATCAAAGTAAAAGTTAGTCCCGATTTAGAGTATTTAGTAACTGAGGAGAGTGTTAGTGCCGAGGTGATAACTTTGTCGCAAGCTCACAGCCTCGAATACTACCAAAATAAAAGTTTCAATTTCATTAATCGAAATCTATAGTCATGAAAAATATATATGTACTAATATTAGTCTGTTTTTACACAATCTCACTATCTGCCCAAAGCAGTCCATCCGATAGATTATTTGAAAAGATGGCTCTGAAAGATGGAGTGACAATGTTGTCTTTCTCCAAAAAGATGCTTGATGCTGTCAATCTCAATTTTGATGACGACGACAACAATTCTGAACACAATATTACCGGTGACCTAAACAGTGTGAAGCTGATAATTTACAATACCCCGGAGGAGGGTTCCTTAATGAATTTCCGTAACGAAGCACTGAAATATCTGCCAAAAAACCGATACAACCTCATTGACCCCAAAGAGTATGATGATGATGGGAATGATGAAAATATTGATATCCTGGTACTGCGCAACGGTCGCAGAATTAGAGAGTGCCATGTTATAATTGGTGACGACGACGACAAAAGTGACGGTGGTGGAATGCTGATATCATTATTTGGCAATTTTAAAGTCGAAGACCTTCAGGAGCTAGCAGAAAAAGCAGGAAATTACAGATAAAACGGCCATTTGAGTAATAAATAATTAAAAGTAGAAACACAGGTTATTAAAATATCTTCATAACTCTGATGGCTGCATTACCCAACAGCCAGAGAATCTTTTTGTAAACTTTCCTGAAACGACCTGTTTCAATGGTGCTGCCACCAAATCCTTTTTTAAAGTCCCTAACTCCGTACTCTTTGCCGGGCTTACCTGCTCCTCCAAAATCGAAAAAGTGCAGATTCTCCCCTTTTGCCGCAAGCATGGTGTTCCACACTAAAAACTCATTTGGACGAAGAGCATAAAACTCCCTTTTGCTCCCCACATACCATTCGTACAGTCTGTCGTTAAACCTCAGTGCAACCATTATCCCAACTATCTCTCCCTCATAATTTGCAGTGTAGAATTTACAAAGGTTGATGGGAACAAGTGTGTTGAACATTGCGTTGAAAAGTGAGAAGTGGCTTAAGGGAATCTCTGTTTTTTTATACACCTCTTTCAGGATATTGTACGCTAAAGAGAGCCCCTTTCCATCTTTAATCTCAGCAAACTCAAGCCCCTTCGAGATGGCTTTCTTTACATTGCGTCTCTTGGCAGAAGCAAGTTTTTTAAGCAGGACATCTTCACTATCCCTCAACTCAACAACAATGTTTAGGTGGGGATAGTAGCCAAAACTCAACTCGTTAAAAATCTTTTTTATCTCTTCATCAACCGGGTACAGGTTTCTTATCTCGGCATAAACACACTCTTTTCTTATCAAGTCTGAAAAAGCTTTCACTATTCTAGTTGTAATAACACTATCGTTATTTTTAACAAGCGGACCTCCCCACACAATCACACGAGCCGATAGTTTGCAAAAGGCTCCCCTGCCGTTACATATTCTTACCCCCTGCATTATCCCTGTTACATCATCATCATCAACAGAGGCAACAACAAAGGGTTTGTAGTTGTACGTTGATTCAAAAACCCGGTACATCTGCGGCATCTGAAACAGGTTTCCCTGTGGATGATTTGTGATAAAATCTGCCCAAAGAGTATTGTCAATGTTATCAACTCCGTATACTATCTTATCTGCCATAATTCACTTTTATAAGCATATACTTAATGCTGTTTTTGAATCGTTGCCAGATTAAATTCCAAACCCACGGCAGCACTGCATCTTCCCACCGTTCGGGGTGGATATTAAGCATCATGTTCATTTCTGACAACTCCTTACCTACAGCATTAATCAACTGCTGAGTGCTTTTGATTTTAATGTCTAAAGTTGCCGACACCAAGTCTCTAACATTTACCAACCTGTTATTCCAGCTTCTGCCGGTATCGGTAAGGTATACAAGATTCAACTTCTCCACAATGGTGTATGGCTCACATATAATGCCAAGTTCAGAAAAATTGAGTAGGGGTATAAGCTTTCTGTTGTCGTATTTCGAGAGGGGCTTGCCGTGCATAGAGACGGTATTTACCGGAACAAGCTGCCTCAGCATCTCAACATTTTGTTTGAACGATTTCAGTGCCTCCTCAATATCTCCGTTTAGGATTGAGAGGTCTTCGTAGTGGTAACCCACCTCATGCCCCAATGATGATATCTTTTTTATAATTTCAGGGTCGAACACCCCCTTTACCGTTCTGAAATAGTATGTTGCTTTAATCCCCATGCTGTTTTCAATCATGGCCATGCGAAGTGCATTTTTCGGGTTTCTGTCAACATCATGTCGAAGTACAATGTAGGGTTCTTTAATTTTTCCCCCACAAAGATCCTCCAAAACGTAGAACTCAAATCCTGAGTTCAGGAGGGTAGAGAGCAACTCTATGTATTTTTTTCGTGTAAAATCCCTCATCGTACCACTATTGAGTTGTAAACATCTTTTATCCGTTCACTAATAATTTTCATATCCAGATGCTTTACCTTATCTAACCCGTTTGTCTCCTTGCCGTAGGTGAGAGCTTTGGTTAGCGCCTCCGCGATATCTTCAGGATTACTGTTGGCAATGTAGCACCCCTCAACACCATCAATGAGCTCTCTTACATCACCTACATCAACCGAAACAACCGGGAGTTCGGCAGCAAGAGCCTCCTTAACAACATTGGGTGATCCCTCCCATCTGGATGTCAGCAACAGAGCATCAGCAGCACGAAAAAAGTGTGGAATCTCGATGTAGGGTTTGCCGAAAATAACCTCTAGTTTTATATCTCTCTCTTTTAGAAGTGCTATTGCATCGCCGGCCAGTTTGAAATTTTTCTCCGGTCGCAGTGGGTCTGATACCCAAATGATATGTTTGCCGGAGTTGTATCCTGTTTTACGCAAAGCCTCTTGACGACTAACAGAGGTGAATCTATTTATGTCAACACCATTGGGTAGCACCACCGTATTGCCTCCTCCGGTAATCCTCTTCATCTGCTCCGACTGAACAAATACCTTACTCCAGACATGCCGTACAAAGAGAATCATCACACTGCGTAGAGTTCTATTCAGGTGTAATTCACTACCCATGATTGTAACTACCAAAGGGCTTGCTCCGGCCAGCGTACAGACTATGCCACTCAATCCGTAGTGTGCATGAATAATGTCGTAATTGTTGCTTTTGAGGTGTCTCCTTAGCTTAAAGATATTTTTCACATATCCGGCAGTGCCTTTGCCACGTATCTCAAAAAAGTGCACGTCAACACCGGCCTCCTCAAGTCCCGTTGCCTGAACATCAACATTGGGCGATATTCCCGTGTCGTTGTTGCCGCTGCAAACAAAAAGCACTTTTAAATTATGCATAACGATTATTAGTTAACAGGTAAAAATAGTCCATTTTAATCTATATTCAATTAATAGATGGGGTATTTATGGTAAAGTTTTCTATTTTTGTTATGATAATGCTTGATTTAAAACCATACTACTATGCAAGAAGATATTGATTTGATTATTGAAGTTGCCGAAGAGCACATGCAAAAAGCTGTTGAACATCTTGAAAAAGAGCTGGGCATGATACGTGCCGGAAAAGCTAATCCTAAAATTCTGGACGGTATCCTCGTAGATTACTACGGATCAATGACACCACTGAATCAGGTGTCGAGCATAAGTACTCCCGACCCACGTACCATTGCTATTCAGCCGTGGGAGAAGACGACAATAGAGCCAATTGAGAAGGCCATTATGGCAGCTAATCTGGGACTCAACCCCGACAATAACGGCGATACAATTCGCATCAATGTTCCGCCACTTACCGAGGAGCGTCGTCAGGATCTTGTAAAGCAGGTGAAGAAAGAGGGTGAAGATGCCCGTATAGGAATACGCTCGGCTCGCCGTACCAGTAACGAGGAGCTGAAAAAGCTTAAAGATAACGGCCTCTCCGAAGATCTGGAAAAAGATGCCGAAGCCGAAGTTCAAAAGCTAACCGACAAGTATGTTAACTTAATTTCAGATATCCTTACAAAAAAAGAGGCTGATATTATGACAGTATAAAGCCATTACACCGGAGTTAGCAACGGCTTGTTCCGGGATTGTTACGATTATGGGGCTAGGATGTATGATGCTGCTTTGGGGAGGTGGCATGTGCCAGATCCTCTCTGTGAATACCACTACAATCTTACTCCAAACCATTATGTGATGAATAATCCTTTGAGGTATATTGATCCATTTGGGTTGGATACTT
>JALVBA010000197.1 GCA_027010905.1 Marinilabiliaceae bacterium | reverse complement strand
AAAGTCCTTTCTTCGTTTGTTTATTTTTGGCATTATTGCTATAATGCTGACTATTAGATTGTTATAAGTTTTATGTCCCCTGGTAATCATATCAATACAGATTGTGGTAAAAATGTATTAAGATACTAATTATCAGGGATTTAACCTAATTTTTTAACACTTTATTTTGCTGATTTTCAACATTTTATGTGTGTTTTTAACGAACTATTGTTATTTACAAGAGATGTTTTTCCGTAACGTCTTGGAGCATACAGCACAATGTTATTTCCTCCCTCCAATGTTTGAGTAAGACGTTTTAACTCTTCATCTCTGTCATAAAAATGCTCACCTTCTACTATATTTGCATACCTGAATGGATTCATTGAATAGTAATTTTTGTTTACAAAGATAGATTTTCTTTCTATGCGAAATTCTATAACAATTTAGTGTAATATAATGAAAATTTCTTGAACTATTATCAGTTAAAAATAACTGTTCTGTTTTTATAGACTAACGTTTTTCTGTTGACATGGGCCTTTACCGCCCGCGACAACACAATCTTCTCAATGTCCTTCCCCTTTTGAACAAGGCTCTTGATACTATCGTTGTGCGAAATCCTTATAATATCCTGGTCAATAATTGGACCTGCATCAAGATTTTCAGTAACGTAATGGCTTGTTGCGCCAATAATCTTCACTCCTCTCTCATAGGCAGCATGATAGGGTTTAGCCCCTGCGAATGCCGGGAGAAAAGAGTGATGTATATTAATAATATTATTAGGATAGCTCTCAATAAATTTAGGAGATATAATCTGCATATAACGGGCAAGCACCACAAAATCAACACCTTTCTCTTTTAATAGAATGAGCTCTTTCTCCTCCTGATCTTCCTTGTTCTCTTTGGTAATATGAAAATGGTGGAACTCAATGCCAAATTGCTCAGCAATAGGCTTTAACTCCAAATGGTTCGATATTATTACCGGTATCTCAACCTCTAACTCTTTGGCCTGGTATCTTGCCAAAAGGTCGTAGATACAGTGTGACAGTCTGGAAACGAAGAGTGCCATTTTGGGGTGTTGTTTGGTAGAGTTGAGTGTCCAGTGCATCTGAAAGGAATCAGCAATCTCATTCTGAAACTGCTTCTCTATCTCATCAAAAGGAAGCTGAAAAGATTCCATCTCCCACTCAACACGCATGAAAAAGTGATTGTTAGAGATGTCAACATGCTGGTCAAGAGCAACAACATTACCGCTATATTTCTTAATGAAGTTTGTAACGCTTGCTATGATTCCCTCCTTGTCAGGGCAGTGAATCCTGATTATTGCATTGTACCTGTTCTCATTACTCATAATAAACATTTTAACCGTTACCTATTCTTATGCTGTTCTTATTGAATTGATAAAACTCTCTATCTTCTCCTTGTTGTTACCCTCCTCCTCAAGCATCTTAATAAATGCACTGCCAACAATAGCACCATTCGAGTAACGACAAGCATTTTTAAAAGTATCGTGGTTTCTAATTCCAAACCCAATCAGAGTAGGATGGCTCAGGTTAAAAGTGTTTACCCTCTCAAAATATCTGACCTGCTTTTCTGAGACATCTCTCTTTGCTCCCGTAACCGCAGCACTTGAGACCATGTATATAAATCCGGTTGAGTGGGAATCAATCAGTTTTATCCTCTCATCATCTGTTTGAGGAGTAATAAGAAAGATGTTGGAGACACCTCTCTCGCCGAATGTGTCAGCATACTTCTCATTAAACTCTTTAAAAGGGAGATCGGGCAGAATAGTGCCATCAACCCCAACAGCTTCACACGAACTTAGAAAATTGTCTATCCCATATTTAGATACGGTATTGAAATATCCCATCAGAATAATAGGTATGGATACCTTTTCCCTCACATCTTTCAGCTGCTCAAACAGAACTTTCAAACTCATTCCGTTTTCAAGTGCTTTCTGGCTACTTGCCTGAATAGTTGGCCCGTCAGCTAACGGGTCAGAGAATGGAATTCCAATCTCCACCAGATCTGTTCCGGCAGCCTCAAGAGACTGTAATATTGAAACTGTATCGTTTAGTTCAGGATATCCAGCTGTAAAATAGATCGACAGGATGTTATCTTTTCTATTTAGTAGTTCATTAATGCGATTCATAGAAGTTGAAATTTGTTTTCTTTATTCTCTCAGTATAGCGAGAATTAAAGGAAATATAAGATTAATACAAATCCGTTGTCTGCTGTTAAACTTTAGCCCTCCCCCTTGGGGAGGATTGGGTGGGGCATAAAATATTGCATGTAGGTCTCCATATCCTTATCCCCTCTTCCCGAAAGTGTTACAACAACAACATCTTCGGGTTTAAATGTTTTCATTTTAAGAGCAGCTAAAGCATGCGCAGACTCTAAAGCCGGGATGATTCCCTCTGTTCGGGTAAGCTCCATAGCTGCATCCAAAGCCTCCTTGTCGGTTGCAGAGAGAAACTCCGCCCGTCCGGTATCTTTCAGGTGGGCATGCAGAGGACCAATACCGGGGTAATCCAATCCGGCAGAGATAGAGTAGGGTTCAACAATCTGCCCGTCATCCGTCTGCATCAGAAATGTTTTACTTCCATGAATAATCCCTTCATCTCCAATGGCGATTGTTGCTGCTGTCTCCCCTGAGTCAACCCCCATCCCTGAGGCTTCAACAGCTATTAGTCCAACTCGCTCATCATCCAAAAAGTGATAGTAGGTACCGGCAGCATTGCTCCCTCCTCCAACACAAGCAATAAGATAATCGGGATAATCGCGGCCTGTTTTTTCCATTACCTGCTCTTTTATCTCTTCACTGATAATTGCCTGTAGGCGTGTAACCATGTCAGGGTACGGGTGTGGCCCTACCACAGAGCCAATAAGGTAAAATGTATCCTCAGGATTAGCAATCCAGTCGCGCAGTGCCTCATTCGTTGCATCCTTAAGTGTTTTGTTCCCTGACATTGCCGGAATCACTTCAGCTCCAAGCATCTTCATTCGTGCCACATTGGGAGCCTGACGTTTAATGTCGGTATCACCCATGTAGACGATACATTTCAAATCCATCAATGCACATGCTGTAGCTGTTGCCACGCCATGCTGTCCTGCACCTGTCTCTGCAATAATACGTGTCTTACCCATCGCCTTCGCAATCAGTATCTGACCTACCGTATTGTTTATTTTATGAGCACCTGTATGGTTTAGGTCTTCACGTTTCAAATAGATATTTGTGTTATACTTCTCCGATAGTCTTTTGGCTTTGTAGAGCGGAGAGGGACGACCGACATAGTCTTTAAGCAACATTTTATACTCTTTCTGAAACTCCTCCGACTCGATTATTTCCAAATAGACCTGCCCTAACTTCTCAATGTTAGGATATAGCATTTCAGGAATATAAGCTCCACCGAACCGACCGTACATTCCATCTTTGTCAACATTATATTTCATTTTAATGATTATTTCAAATAACACAGAGACACTGAGTCACAAAGTAATTATTAAGCTTTGTGCCTTGGCGTCTTTGCGAGAGCTTTATTTAACACCTTTTATTATTCCCATAAATTTTTGAATGGCCTCAATATCTTTCAATCCGGGCTCTGTTTCAAAACGACTGTTTATGTCAATTACTTTAATATCTTTATTGTTGAGCTGAACAATCTTTTCAGCATCTTCAACTCCTATCCCTCCACTCAGAAAAACCGGTTTAGTAAAGGTGTGCTGGTCCAGCAGGCTCCAGTCAAACTGCTTTCCACTTCCACCGTATTTGGGCGTTTTTGTATCGAAAAGAAAATAACCGCACCCCTCCTGATAACTTTTTATTGAATGAAAACCAAACGACTCATCCACCGAGAAAGCCTTTATAACTTCAATTCCGCATAGACGCATTATCTGACATGTCTCAGGTGACTCATTTCCGTGAAGCTGAACCATGTTAAGTCCGTTTTGAACTATGATATTTTTCATCTCCCTCTCCGATGCATTCACAAACACCCCCACTTTCTTAATCGAAGGAGGAATAGCATCCAAAATTTCAGCATCTATCTTTTTCCCAATGTATCGCGGCGACTTATCGTAAAATATAAACCCAATGTAATCGGGCTTTAACTTTACCAGTTCCCGGATATTATCCAGGTTTCGCATCCCACACACCTTAATTTTCGGATTAATCATTATTTTATCTCTTTTAGCTTTCCGCAACTATCCGTCAGCTCTGTTAATCTATTTCAAATTTAAACTAAATTCTTTACAAGCCCCTCCCGGATTATCAGATTTCATAAAATTCTCTCCAATCAGAAAGCCTGAAAAACCTTTCGATTGTAAAAATAACAAATCCTCCACTGAACTAATGCCACTCTCTGCAACTTTCGGAATATTGGATGGTAGCTTGTCGGCAAGCTCTACAGATCTGTTCAAGTCGACTTTAAAGGTGTTCAGGTTACGGTTATTAATTCCTGCCACATCAACATAACTGTTCATCCTGTTAAGCTCTGTCTCATCGTGGAATTCCATCAATACTTCCATCCCGAGGTAGCTTGCCAGTGACCCCAGCTCTTTTGTCTCTTCGGGTGTCAGCACAGCGGCGATAAGCAGTATGGCACTTGCTCCAATAGCTTTGGCCTCATAAACCTGATAAGGGTCAACAATGAACTCTTTACGTAAAATAGGGATGGAGATAACATCCCGGGCAGTTGTCAGATCCTTATTGGAACCGCCAAAAAACTCGATGTCGGTCAATACCGATACCGCAGAAGCACCGGCACTCTCGTACCCCACTACAACATCACGAACATCTACCTTGTCGTTAATAACGCACTTTGACGGAGAGCGACGTTTGTGCTCAGCAATAACTCCCGTTTTATTAGGATTGAGAAGATACTCTTTCAGTGAGGGCACCTTCTTATCGAAATGACGATAGTACATCAGCTCCTGCACCGAGACCCTCTTTTTGGCCTCCTCCACCTCACTCCTCTTATATTTAATTATTTTATCAAGAATTGTCATTTAATCTTCTTTTACACCTCTGATAGATATAAACCGGTCAGAGGTTGATTACTTATATTCGAGTAGTGTTTGAAGTACTCTGTTTGCACTGCCCGACAATAGCGATTTCTCAGCTCTTTCGACGTGAAAGTCCAACGGCTTTTCAGGATTGATGCATTGAAGTCCTAGAGCAGCATTTGCTATTACCACACTATTTTGGGCTGTTGTTCCTCTCCCTGCAAGGGTATCGGTAAATATCTTTGCTGCCTCCGAAATTGAATCTCCTCCAAAGATCTCTTCGGGTGAAATAGTATTCATCCCCAGCTCTGCGGGTGACATTACTCTCTCGCCATGGTTGGTGATAACTTTAAAATCACCCGTTAGGGATATCTCATCATACCCATCAAGAGAGTGAATTATTGAATAATTCTTGTCTGTTGTTTGCAGCATGTAGTTGTACAACCGAGCCAGCTCCATGTCGTAAACACCTGCCAACTGGTTTTGTGGAAAAGAGGGATTCACCAGTGGCCCAAGCATGTTGAAAAAAGTCTTAATGCCTAACTCCTTTCGCACCGGAGCGACCGATTTCATGGCCGGATGAAACAGGGGAGCATGGAGAACACATATTCCGGCCTTGTCGATTTGCCTCTTTAAAGTGTCGGGATTATTTGTAAACCTGTATCCCAGATACTCCATTACATTGGATGAGCCGCACGACGAGGAGACTCCGTAATTACCATGCTTCGACACCTTCTCGCCGGCACCGGCAACAATAAATGATGCAAGCGTAGAGATGTTAAACGTATCTTTACCATCACCTCCTGTGCCACACATGTCAATAGTGTTAAAGTCAGAAAGGTCAATGGAAATGCAGAGCTCAAGCAGGGCATCTCTGAATCCCGACAGTTCCTCAACAGTAACTGTTCTCATCCTAAATACTGTCAAGAATGATGCTATCTCCGAATGGTTAAATTCTCCGTTAGCAATACGGGTAAGCAGCTCTCTTGCCACCTCTTTCGGTAGAGCTTTGTGATTGAATAGATATTGCAGTGTCTGTTTCATAACCCTAACCAATTTTTTATTATCTGTTTTCCATTCTCGGTAAGTATCGATTCCGGATGAAACTGCACTCCTCTTACATCAAGTGTTTTATGACGCAGACTCATTATCTCATTTTTTTCATCTACCGAAGTAACAACAAGCTCATCAGGCAAATCGGCCTTGTTAACTATCCATGAGTGATACCTGCCGGCGGGAAATGTTTCAGGAATCTCATCAAACAGCTTTTCATCTTTATCGGTAACTGTTACCGGCGTTGCCACACCATGATAAACCTTATTCATATTTCGGATACTTCCTCCAAAAACTTCGGCTATTGCCTGGCATCCTAAGCATACTCCCAGGATACTTTTTGTAGGCGCATATTTTTCTATCAGCTCCTCCATAATCCCCGCTTCATCAGGAACTCCCGGCCCAGGTGATAGCACAATCTTATCGTACCGGGCAATGCTCTCAAGCTCAATCTCATCATTCCTGAACACATCCACTTTCTCGCCCAAAAGCTCTTCAATGTAGTGCACAAGGTTGTATGTGAATGAGTCGTAATTATCTAAAACAAGTATTTTAAGGGAAGCCCCCCTCTGTCCCCCCTGTAGGGGGGAAGCTTTTGAATTATTCATTTGATTGGTCATTATAATCTATTGCTAATAGTGTTTAATTCTTAAATTGTAATTCTTGTATTCTTATCCCTCCCCTCAGGGGAGGGCCAGGGAGGGGCATTGCTCCCTAAAACTCTGCTGCCAAATCAATGGCTTTCACCAAAGCTCCCAGCTTGTTGTTCACCTCGTTAAGTTCACCCTCTTCACTTGACTCGGAAACCACCCCGGCTCCTGCTTGGTAAAAAAGTGTATTGTTTTTACTCAAGAACGAACGTATTGTTATTGCCTGATTGAAGCTGCCATCAAAACCAATGTTACCAATACATCCTCCATAAAAACCCCTGTTCTGATTCTCAATCTCATCAATCAGCTGAAGTGCCTTATATTTTGGTGCTCCTGACAATGTCCCCGCCGGAAATGTATCTGCCATTATACGGCTTGTTGTTGAGCCCAGTTTCAAATCTCCACTCACATCCGAAACAAGGTGAAGCACGTGGGAGTAGTATTGCACCTCTTTGTATGTATTTACTTTCACACCCTCACAATTACGGCTAAGGTCATTACGAGCAAGGTCAACAAGCATCACATGTTCGGCATTCTCCTTTTTATCATGAAGAAGTTCATAGGCAAGCTCCTTATCCCTGATGTCATTTCCCGACCGCTTAAATGTTCCTGCAATAGGGTTTATGGTTGCCACGTCATCTTTTATCACCAGTTGTGCCTCGGGCGATGACCCAAACAACTTATAACTACCGTAATCGAAATAGAAGAGATAGGGCGACGGATTGATATTACGCAGTGCACGGTAAACATTAAACTCATCACCCGTAAACCTTTTAGAGAATTGCCTTGACAAAACAATCTGAAAAACATCACCCCTGAAGCAGTGTTTCTTCCCTTGAGTAACCATCTCCTTATACTCACTGTCAGTAATATTTGAGCTCTCTTCATCAGACGGGTTAAATCCGAAGTTAGAGAGGTCACGGCTGTAAAGTTCATCAATCAACTCCTTCGAGGTTGAACTCTCTCCCTCCTGCAAATTCTCTATCAAATACAGCTGATTGGTAAAGTGGTTAAAAGCAATGATGTTGCGAAACAGAGAGTATCGCATATCGGGAATTTTAAACTCCTCCTTCTGCTCCTTAGCCACATCAACCCTCTCGAAATATTTTACTGCATCAAATGTTGTGTATCCAAACAGCCCGTTAATCTTTACCGGACAATCATGGTTTGAGACATCAAATGAGTTAATAAAGTTATTAAGCTGATCGGGCACATCCTGTTCGCGGGATACCGAGTATGTTATTAGCCCCTCTTTTAAAATGCCTGCTCTAACCTCATTCCTATCGGCAATAAATTCAGCAATCGGATCAAAACAGACAAACGACAGCGAATTACTGTTTCCATGATAGTCGGAACTCTCAAGCAGGATTGTGTTTGGATACTTGTCTCTAAGCTTGAGATAGACACTAACGGGAGTTGTGATATCTGTAATGTTTGCCGGGATTCGGCTTGCAGTGCTTGATATTTTTAGTCGTTTCATAATCTTTCTTAATTACACTAATTTATTTTCCCTCCCCTCAGGGG
>JALVBA010000196.1 GCA_027010905.1 Marinilabiliaceae bacterium | reverse complement strand
GAATAACAGTACAAACAACAGGTAATTTTTTTATAATATTTGTAAAGTCATTAGTTCTAACCTTATCAAAATCTATATTGTTAAAGTAATGGCAATGAAAAGGAGTTCCATCTGATTTATCATTATGATGATGCTCAATATCTGATGCTATATCGTAATGATGATCATGAGGAATAATAGAATGCGTGAATATAATTAAGCTTATAATCAGCAGAAAAACAGATGTGATATTTTTGTAATTCTTATTCATCTTACAGATGCAAATATACTACAAATTTTGTGCAACTGGGCTGCAAAGTTTGTTATTACAGTTGGTTTAATGCTTTTTGAACTAAGTTTATTGATGAAAAAACAGGTTGTGAGTTCATTTAAAGATATAATAAACAGCAACAAACCGGTACTGATTGATATTGTTAGGCAGTATGTATAATAAAACATCCGATGACTGAAGAGTCACCGGATGTAAATATAAAAATATTTGTAGCGAGCAATACTACTCCTTAAATCCGTATAGTGGTCCATAGGCTTTACATGCCCTGTAATCTGACCCCTCTTTTTCGGCTCCAAAAGCAGCCCATGCAGATGGACGGAAGATATCCTTATTATCTACATTGTGCATATTAACCGGAATGCGAAGCATCGAAGCAAGCGTAATCAGGTCGGCGCCAATGTGACCATAACTGATTGCTCCGTGGTTAGCGCCCCAGTTTGCCATTACCGAGTATACATCAGCAAAAGCACCCTCTCCGTTTACACGTGGAGCAAACCATGTTGTAGGCCATGTTGGATTTGTTCTCTTGTCCAGTATTTCATGAATCTCAGAATCGATTATAACGGTCCACCCTTCAGCAATCTGTAGTACCGGGCCAACACCTTTAACCAGATTTACTCTGCACATTGTTACCGGCATCTCACCATCGGTTTTAAATTGCGATGAGTAACCACCACCTCTGAAATACTCCTTAATGGCCTGAGGCCATTTTGTATTGCCAAGGCACTTTTGAGCCTCCTTTTCCGAAATCTCCCAAAATGGTTTCATTGCCGGCTCGCCTTGCTTGTTACGTTGCTGAGCAGTAGCATCAAGAGTTGTTGATCCTGAATTGATAAGATGAATAATACCATCTTTAGCTTTTCCGGTAAGCTTTTTACCTGAAACTCTCTTAACAGCATCGGGGCTCCAATAGGTACGTACGTCAGAGAAGATCTGAGCAGTGTTTGAAAGCAGGTGACCAAACAACATTGAAACACCATTCAGGCTGTCGTTTTCAGTTGCAACAACAAATGCCTGACGAATTCCGTTCCAATCGAATGATGAGTTTAGAATAGCTTCGGGGAAGTCGGCGTTTGGCATGTAGTCAGTCCACTGTCTTTGACCCTGAAAACCTGAAAGCAGAGCATTTCGTCCCATGGACTCCTCTCCAAACCCCATCTCCTTGAGCTTTGGATTTCCAATCATCAAATCACGAATTATGAGGGTCATTTTCACTACAGTTTCCCACTCGTAATCTTTTCTTTTCTGGTCAGACTTGTTGTGTTCATTATTATAGTCATCACCTTCAATACAATTCTCTTTTGTCCACTTCAGTGCTTTGGTAAATTCATCTTTATCATAAATTTCCTCATCTATTCTTCTCAGCAGCTCTGTTTGATCAACAAACTCAGTTCTTATTCCAAGGTAATCCTGAAAGAAACCTGAGTCAACCATTGAGCCTGCTATTCCCATTGAGGAGTATCCAAGTGACAGGTATGACTTGCCTTTCATTTGGGCAACTGCTAAGGCTGACTTTATAAATCGCAGTATCTTCTCTTTTACATCTTCATGAATATCGGTATCACCTGCATCCTGCACATCATGGCCATAGATACCAAATGTGGGAAGCCCTTTTTGCGAATATCCGGCCAATGCCGCTGCAAGATAGACAGCACCCGGACGCTCTGTTCCGTTGAAACCCCAAACAGCTTTTGGAATTAAAGGGTCTGTATCCATCACCTCAGTACCGTAGCACCATGCCGGGGTAACAGTTAACGAAACCTCAACACCTTCTCTCCTAAACTTATCAGCACACATGGCAGCTTCGGCTACACCACCAATATTTGTATCGGCAATAACACATTCAACTTTTTCGCCTCCGGGGAAACGTAGGTTCTCTTCAATTAGTTTAGCAGCTGCTTTGGCCATATTCATACACTGATCCTCTAACGATTCTCGTACTCCACGCTCCCGCCCGTCAATTACGGGGCGAATCCCAATTTTGGGAAGTCTTCCAATTAGTCTATTGCTCATGATATAATAGTTTGTAATTTATTTTTCAAATG
>JALVBA010000195.1 GCA_027010905.1 Marinilabiliaceae bacterium | reverse complement strand
AGCTCGAAATCTCGATAGTGAGCCAATAAAGGTTAATGATAAGTTAGGTAACCCAATAATGATTGGTGTAGTGTTGGTGTGGCGTGTTAAGGATACTTTTAAGGCTGCATTTGAGGTTGATGACTATTCTCATTTTGTAGAGATTCAGAGTGAGGCTGCTGTAAGAAAGTTGGCAGGACATTTTCCGTATGATAATTTTGAGGCTGAGGGTGCTGAAATAACGCTTCGAGGTGGGGGAGAAGAGGTTAATCACATCCTGGAAAATGAGATTACAGAACGACTTGAGATAGCCGGAATAGAGGTGATTGAAGCGAGGATAAATTATATTGCTTATGCACAGGAGATTGCCGGAGCAATGCTCAAGCGTCAGCAGGCTACAGCTATTGTAGCAGCACGTACACGTATTGTTGAGGGTGCAGTAGGTATGGTTGAGTTGGCACTGGCAGAGCTGTCGAAGAAGAATATTATTGAACTCGATGATGAGAGAAAAGCCGCAATGGTAAGTAACCTTATGGTTGTTCTTACGAGCGATAAGGATGTATCCCCAATAGTGAACACCGGAACACTGTATCAGTAGTTATGAAACGATATTTAAAATACTTTTAAGAGGAGCAAAAGCAACTCTGTTTTAATGATGGCAAAAAGTTGTTAATTGGAACTAAACGTCAGGAAGCCTTAAAAAGGACGATGGACAAATTGATGAGTGAGAATGGGTGATTTAAAGGATAATAAAAAGAAGAAGGCTTTTGCACTGCGTATTCGTCCTGAAATAATGGAGGCGGTAGAGAAGTGGGCGCAGGACGAGTTTCGTAGTGTTAATGGCCAGATAGAGTGGATTATTAATGAGGCGTTGAAGAAAAACGGAAGGCTTAAAAAGTAAAAAGGCAAAAGTGGTAAGGGAGAGATGTTCAGTTGGTAGCATGTTTTTGACAAACCCGGAACCCGGAAAAAACTTCTAAACTTATAAAGTCGGAAGTAGCGCTAACTGCTGAAGACTGTATGTTCTAAAAGAACTTTTACTCCAATAGCAATAAGTATTAAGCCTCCAATTATCTCAACCTTAGAGCCAAATGCATTCCCCACTTTAATACCAATAGTCAAACCTGCAAATGAAAATATAAATGTTACCAGTCCGATTATAAAAGCAGGAAAGATAATGTTTACATCCAGGATGGAGAAGCTAACTCCCAAAACAAAAGCATCAATACTTGTTGCAATGGCAAGTGTTGCCATCTTCTTAAAACAATGTGGGTCAAGGTAGGGAGTGTTGTTATCACCCCAAAAGGCTTCGTAAATCATCTTTCCGCCAATGGCACTTAACAGAACGAAAGCAATCCAATGGTCATAATCACTGATATACTCTTCAAAACTATTTCCGGCAAACCATCCAATTACAGGCATTGCTCCCTGAAACAGAGCAAATAGAAAACTGATTTTACCCATAGCTTTGAAATGGAAGCGTTTTAACACACTTCCTGCCGTAATAGAAACGGCAAAAGAGTCCATCGCAAGGGCAATGGCGATGAAAATAAGAGTTGATAAATTCAAATTATTCTGTTTTAGAAGAGCCAAAATTATAAGATTTATGCGAAAGAGGAAATTATTTCACAAATCGCTATTTTTTATTTGCATAATAAAATCATTTAAGTACATTTGCACCCGCAAAAGCAAAAAAGGAGACTCAGTAGCTCAGTTGGTAGAGCAACGCCCTTTTAAGGCGTGGGTCCTGAGTTCGAGCCTCAGCTGGGTCACCAAAAAATAGAAGCTGCCTTTCCATTATGGTTAAGCAGCTTTTTTTATTGAAGTTAAAGCTTCTTTCAAAAAGAGCCTTCTCGATTCTCATCGGGATGCTCTAATTGCCTGAGCATTGAATTAACCATTCAATATATTTTCTGCTTTTCTTCTTTTTAATCTGCTTTTCGCGAATCAGAGCTTCTCTTTTAGAGTTTAACGTTTCTTTGTAAACAATTTTCCATGGTCTGCCTGGTCTTGTGGATGTTGTTCCTCCGAGGTTGTGTTTAATAAGTCGATTTTCAATGTTGGAGGAGCTTCCAATGTAGTATTTGTCCGTTTTGATGCTATAAAGAATGTAGACAAAATGTTTCATATTCAAATTTACAAAAAAAGGGAATAGAAGTCAATCTATTCCCTTTTGTACCGAGAGGGCGACTTGAACGCCCGACCTCAGGATTATGAATCCTGCGCTCTAACCAGCTGAGCTACCTCGGCATATATTTTGTTATACAGTTCTTTAATATTTTAATCAGTTGTTCTATTGAACGCCTGACCTTCCCGATATGCATCGGGACGCCTAAACC
>JALVBA010000194.1 GCA_027010905.1 Marinilabiliaceae bacterium | reverse complement strand
AGGGCAGTGAAGAGAGGATGAAGCTCTGTTCTGATATGGGTTTCAACTCTTTTTATATCCTCTTTTGTTATTGGGTCGGAAGGAGAAAACATTTCGAGTAGTCGGGCAACACCGAGGTTAAAGCTATGCTTCCACATAACTCCGCTACTGTTAGCAATGATAAATTCATTACTTCCTCCCCCAATATCAAGTATCAGTACCGGTTGTTTTCCAATTGGAGTAACCTGTTTAACTCCGTCATAAATTAACCCTGCTTCGGTATTACCATCAACTACTGTAATATCGATATTCAACTCCTGTTTTGCTCTCCTGATAAATTCTGACCTGTTAGTGGCATCTCTCATTGCTGAAGTTGCAATGCACACAACTTTATCAGCACTATATTTATCAATAGTATCAAGATGTATTTTAAGAGCAGTAATCCCTCGTTCGGTAGCTTCCGGAACAATGGTTAGGTTATTGATTCCACCTTTCCCTAGTTTTGCCGGGTAGGCAGTTTCTAAAATGATGTTATAGGTTTTGTCTTCTCTGATATCTGCAATTAACAGATTAATAGTGTTTGTACCAATATCAATGATTGAGGCTCGCATTAATGGTTATTTTTAAATAAAAAAAATTATTTTCCCGAATAGATAAACCACTTCCAAATCTCTTTGTAGGTTATCTTTTTTCCATACATAAGTATTCCTGTGCGATAGATACGACCGGCGAACCATGTTGTAAAGATAAAGCTGGCAGTTAAAATTATCATTGAAAGAATTACCTCCCATACAGGAATCTGAAATGGTATTCGAGCCATCATAACAATGGGTGATGTGAAAGGTATCATAGAAAACCAGAATGCGATGTTGCTGTCGGGTGCTTTGAATGCAGCCATTGCAATATAGATGGATAATATTAGTGGCATTATTATTGGCATCACAAACTGTTGACTGTCTGTTTCGTTATCAATTACGGCTCCTACTGCTGCAAAAAGGCCGGCATAGAGTAGGTATCCTCCAATAAAGAAGAAAAAGAATGAGAATATCGGGCCAATCAAATCAATACTTCTAGCCTTCTCCATAATTTTGGAGAACTGTTCAGCAAATTCTGAGTTCTCTACAGTACTGCTACTCTCCTGATTTGTTGAAGATTGCACTATCTCCATCTGCTTATCCATACGTGTTGGCATCTCCCCATCGGGAAAGAGTGCCGTTTTAATTCCGAAAATAATTGCGACTGTAAGTACAACCCAGAGCAGGAATTGAGTTAGAGCAACCATTGCGATACCAATAATTTTACCCATCATCAATTGGAAGGGTTTCACCGAAGAGATTATTACTTCAACAATTCTGCTTGTTTTCTCCTCAACAATACCTCGCATAACTTGCGTCCCGTACATCAAGACAAAAAAGTATATTAGCATGGCAAAAATGATCGCTACCATCATGGTTAATTCGGTAGAACTCTCCTCCTCGGTTCCATGCTCGCCAAGCTTAATTGTGGATATGTGAACAGTTATATTGTTTACTTGTGATATAATTTCGTTGAGTCCATCTATTTTAAAAGATTCCAGCTTCTCCTTCTCAAGGAACTTTTTAAGGTCGCGCCTGATATGTGATTTCATATCGATGGTTATCGGAGCATCAGAATAGATTTTTATGCCGTCAGGATTCTGCAAAAGATCTTCTAAAATTACTACATACGCCTCATAACCCATCGATTTGTACTCCGACTTTATCTGTTGCTCCTTGTTATTTTGCAGCCAAGTAAATTTTAGTGTCTCAGTGTCAGAGATGGCACCTGCATACTTATTTGTTTGGTCGATAATGGCAATGCGTTTCTCCGATGTGCTCTCCATTGACGAAAACCATGCAGGAAGAACAAACATTGCAGCAAACAGCAGAGGCCCGATGATGGACATAACGATGAAGCTCTTCTTTTTTACTCTGGTAGTGTATTCTCGTGTAATTATTAATCCTATCTTACTCATGGTTGGTTTGTGTTTGTAGTGTCGATGATTGATTACTCTTATTTACAACATTAATGAATATCTCATTCATGCTGGGCAGCAACTCAGTGAGTCCATTTATTTCAATGTCGTTTATCAGAATTTTCAGCAGTTGGTTTATTGTTCCGCTATCTCCCATCTCTATGTATGCCTTATGGTGGCCATTTGTAGAGGCTGTCTGGCGGATATTGAAAGGATGGGATATCTTCTGCTTCAAAACATCTTCACTTCCTGTGTAAGTAAGCTCTACCAAATGCTCTTTAAAGTCCTGTTTTATCTGGTCAACCTGACCATGAAGAATAGTCCTGGAGTTGTTGATTAGGGTAATGTGG
>JALVBA010000193.1 GCA_027010905.1 Marinilabiliaceae bacterium | reverse complement strand
TAATAACCTTTTTCTCTTTCAATGTTTTCTCAATATCTACCATCTCCTCATAAAAAGCCTTACCATATCTCCTTTCGATAGGCTCCTTCAGAAACTGATAAACCGGCACACCTAACTTACCTCCCAGCTCACGCGCAGGAGCACAAATAGGCCACGAGTGGTAATTCAGGGCTTCGTAGGCTGGGTACTTCGAAACCCTTATAGGGTAGAGATGGCATGATATTGGTTTTTTGAAATCTGTTTTCCCATCCAAATAGAGCTTCTCAATAACACAGTTGCAAGTGCCGTTTGCATCGAAATATGTATACACACACTCACGACCGTTGATAATTGGCGTAACTTTATCTCCGTCGGTATCAATTATCCATGCACCACCCTTTTCAATCTCATCGATAGCCGCCTCCGACAACAGAGGTTTAAGCAAAAGATACAATCGCTCGATAATCTCTACCTCATCATCCTCTAGCGGAGCACCCGATTCTCCCTCAACACAACAATCACCGTGACACTTTGAGATATCACAAACAAATCGTTTCTCAAAAACATCCAGACTGATTAATTTATCATCTATCTGAACCATAAAACAGAATTATTACAAAAACAATTATTATACTCTAAAACTTACACAATAGTTACAACCATTACCTTCAGCCATCAATATCCAGATATCATTCTTCAAAAAAAATGCCAAACCCTAAATGAATCCAACATTTTTTTTAAATAATCATACCATTACTTCAAAGTAATTAAAGATTTTCCGGTCATCTCCTTTGGCTGCTCAACACCAATAAGTTTAAGCAGTGATGGTGCCACATCGGCCAGAACACCATTCTCAACCTCCCCTTTTCTTCTGTCAGAGACCCATACAAAAGGAACAGGATTGAGCGAATGGGCAGTATTTGGCGAGCCATCGGCGTTAACAGCATTGTCGGCATTTCCATGATCGGCAATAATTATTGTGTCATAACCATTTGCCTTTGCAGCCTCTACAACACCTTCGAGACACTCATCAACTGTTTTAACGGCTTTTTCGATGGCATCATAAATGCCGGTATGTCCAACCATATCGCCATTAGCAAAGTTCAGACAAACAAAATCGTACTTTTTGGCATTCAACTCAGCCACCACTTTATCTTTAACCTCATAAGCACTCATCTCGGGCTGAAGGTCGTAAGTAGCCACTTTGGGTGAATTAACCAGAATACGGTCTTCTCCCTCAAACACATCCTCCCGGCCACCCGAGAAAAAGAATGTAACATGTGCATACTTCTCCGTTTCGGCAATACGTAACTGCTTCAATCCATTTTCCGAAACCACTTCACCTATGGTTTTCTCAACATTCTCCTTATCAAACAGAATATGCAGACCATTAAACTTAGCGTCATAAGGAACCATTGTACAGTAGTAGAGAGGCATTGTAGCCATTCCATGTTCAACAAGATCTTTTTGCGTTAATGCGATGGTAAGCTCTTTGGCTCTGTCGTTACGGAAGTTGAAAAATACAACTACATCGCCCTCTTCAATATTACCTATAGGATTACCTTCAGAATCAACATTAATTAGTGGTTTAATAAACTCATCGGTAACATCGGCATCGTACGATTTTTGGATTGAACCAAGCAAGTCGGTAGATGGCTCACCAATGCCAGCAGTAAGGGCATCATAAGCCTCCTTAACCCGCTCCCAACGATTATCCCTATCCATTGCGTAGTAACGACCTGTAACGGTAGCTACCTGCCCGGTACTCGATTTCATCTGTCCCAACAACTCCGTAAGAAACCCCTTCCCACTTTTGGGGTCGGTATCACGACCATCCATAAAAGCATGAACAAACAGATTTGAAAGTCCGTTAGCGTTAGCTACATCAATAAGTTTATAGATATGCTCCTGACTGCTATGAACACCACCTTTAGAAACAAGCCCAAGAAGATGAACCTTTTTGTTATTTTTAGCAGCATACTTATAGGCTCTCACCAACTCCTCATTTTCATATACTGAGCCGCTTTCACAAGCCTTATTAATTTTCACCAAATCCTGATAAACAACCCTTCCTGCACCAATATTCAGGTGACCAACCTCAGAGTTTCCCATCTGACCATCGGGCAGACCAACATCCTCCCCTGAAGCACTCAGTTGTGAATGCGGATATTTTGATAGTAATCCGTCCCAGAAGGGAGTATCAACCTGTGAAATAACATCTGCCTTCGACTTATTTCCACACCCCCAACCGTCAAGGATAACCAAAATAGCTTTTTTTCTTTCCATGATATTTTATTTTAATATTATTTTTTTTGCAATAAATAAGCTCCTTCTCTTATTCTCA
>JALVBA010000192.1 GCA_027010905.1 Marinilabiliaceae bacterium | reverse complement strand
GATTGGGGGGCTTTACGGGGTGCAAATTGGAGATGTTTTTTCGGGAGAGTCAATGTTTAGTAACCGGTCTGATGGCTCAAAAATAGCGTTATACAATTTGTGTAAAAATGCAAAACGGTTAAATATTAAAATAGTAGATACTCAGGTATATACTTCACATCTCCATAGTCTAGGAGCAGAGTTTGTTAAGAGAGAAGAGTTTCTGAAGTTTCTGAATGAATCGTATAAAAACACGAGGTTTGAGAGGTGGCATAGTTTTTAGCCAATATCAATAACAAAAACAGCGTTTGACAATCCCTAACAAAACCAATAACCTGCTCAGACGAGTTGGTAGTGAAGGCCTCACTCTTAGTGATGCCTTCACTAAGAGTGGGAGGGTGGTGCTACCATCTTTCGAATCTCAATCTCTTTCATCAACGACTGTTTGCTGGAACAGCAGCTACATCCACCCGATGTTGAACAGACAGATTCATTATTTTTTATTGATACAATACTCCTCCATAGTGATTTACCCGATTGGTAAAAAGACCATGCAACAATTGCGTATGTTAATATCTCCTGTATCATAATCAAATAAAAAATTTACCCACCTGATGAATAATAAATGCCATAAACCATGCCAGAGATGTTGTGTAAACAACAGTAAATAGTGCCCATTTCCATGAGCCTGTCTCCTTTTTTATGGCTGCAATAACTGCAACACAAGGGAAATATATCAGGGTAAAAACAAGAAACCCAAGAGCAACCAGAGGGGAGAATACCTTTGTTCCGTCTGAGTAGGTATCATTTTTCATATTCTCCATAAGCTGACTATTGCTGTCTTTACCCGAATCGTTAGCTTGGTAGAGAACCGAAATTGTACTTACAACAATCTCTTTTGCCGCAATTCCACTCAACAGACTAATACTCATTTTCCAGTCAAATCCTAATGGTCGCATGGCAGGTTCAATCCATAAACCCAATTTGCCAATGTACGACTTCTGCTGCCTCTCTCTCTCCTTTGTCTTTAATATACTCTCTATTGCATCGGTTTTTTGGGTTGAAAGAACCTCCGATTTGTTAGAGTTTGCACTTATGATTTTACTATTGAACTGCTGTTCAACCTGAGCTATCTTCTGGTCATAGTCAACAGAGTAATCAATAGTTTTCGGGAAATACCCAAGAAACCATATTATGATTGATGCAATCATAATTATTCCACCCATCTTTTTCAGATACTGCTCTCCTTTATGCCACATGTGCCGTGTTGTACTTCTGAGAGTAGGGATTCGATAGGTAGGTAACTCCATTACAAACGGAGTCTCTTTTCCTTTAAAAAGGTATTTCTTTAACAAACGGGAAGATACTACGGCAACAATAATCCCCCCTGTGTACATTGAAAATAGCACTGTGCCCGGGTGTTCAGGAAAGAAGGCTCCTATTATCAGAATGTAAACAGGGAGCCTTGCACTACACGACATGAAAGGGTTTATCAGTATTGTTAATATTCTGTTGTTACGGTCTTCAATAGTACGGGTTGCCATAATTGCAGGCACATTACAGCCAAACCCCATTATAAGTGGAATAAACGACTTTCCATGTAGACCCATCTTATGCATCAGTTTATCCATGATAAAAGCTGCCCGGGCCATGTAGCCTGTATCTTCCATAAATGATATAAAGAAGAAGAGGATAAGTATATTGGGTAGAAAAACGATTACGCCTCCCACGCCTCCAATTATTCCGTTAATTAGCAGGTCTTTCAGCATTCCGTCGGGCATTATCTGATGCATGAATGAGCTTAACATCTCAACTCCCTTTTCAATCCAGTTCATGGGGTATGCACCAAGCGTGAATGTAGACTGAAACATCACCCACATAAAAAACATAAATATTGGTATCCCAAACAGTCGATGAGTAATGATTGAGTCTACCATCTCGGTTTTGCGCCGGCGATCTTTGGGATTCTCCTTGTAGGTCTCTTTTAAGGCACCGGCAATAAAACCATATTTTGCATCTGCAATCAGCGTTTCAGACTTCTCATTTAATTTGGTTTCGATTACAGACAACTCACGGTTTATATCGTTAATGAGTTTCTCCTGATTAGGCTCATTTTCCAAAGTGGTTAGTAGCTGTTTATCTTTCTCCAGAGCTTTAATTGCAACGTATCGCGGCGACATCTTAATGCCGAGTTCATTCGTTCCGTTTATACTGCTCTCAATATTCTCAATTGCCCTTTCTATATCCTTGCCGTAGTTAATATGAATATGCCTTAAAGTGCTATCCCTGTCTTCGTAAACCTCAATTATCCGATTAAACAGGGTAGTAATTCCATGTCCTTTTGAGCCAACTGTAGGAATGAACGGAATACCAAGCATATTCCCCAGTAACCCGTAGTCTAAGTAATTGCCTCGCTTTTTAAGGTCGTCAAACATATTTAATGCAGCAACAACCTTAATGTCCATGTCAATTAGCTGAGTAGTGAGGAACAGATTTCTTTCGATATTTGACGCATCAAGTACATTTAGTACGATATCGGGTGATTCATTAAAAATATGGTTTCTAACAAAAAGCTCTTCCGGAGAGTATGCTGAAAGGGAGTAGGTACCGGGCAGGTCGTAAATGATAAAAGTATATTCGTTCTGATGGAATGAACCCTTTTTAACATCAACAGTTACTCCGCTGTAGTTTCCCACATGCTCAAACGACCCGCTGGCCCAGTTAAAAATACTGGTCTTTCCACAGTTGGGGTTTCCTACAAAAGCAACATGTATGGTTTTTTGCTTTCTGCTTGCCGATTGCTTAAGGATATCCTTTGTGATGAGTCCGTGATAGTTCTCAATCTCTAATTTTGATTCCTCTTCGGTGGTGATAATCTCTATATATTTGGCTTCGCTGCGGCGTAACGAAATATTGTAATCAAGTATCTGGTACTCTATTGGGTCTTTTAACGGAGCGTTTTTTATGGCTTTCACAAATTTGCCTTTCACAAACCCCATCTCCATAAGCCTCATCCTGAACGCTCCATGTCCCTTAACTTTAATTATTACCCCTTCGTGGCCGTTTTGTAAATCAGATAAATTCATTCCTGCTCTTCTGGTATGACTGGTTTTAAAATCACATCAAAAGTAATTTATCATTTTATTAACTGCAATTTAACAGGCAAGTATTTTAGAAAGATTATAAATAAGGCAAAAAAAATCGTGAGAACAATATGTCCTCACGATCACTTTTTTCATAGATTTTGGGGGTATTACTCTGAAAGATCTTCAAACTCAACGTTTGTATATTCTTCTGTGGCAATAGTTTCGGTAGGTACCAAAACCTCCTCCGTTGCTAATGCCGGTTGATTTTGTTTAATGTAACTTATAATCTCTTCCAAACCTTCGGCAAACTTGTCAAAATCCTCTTTGTACAAAAAAACCTTATGCTTCTCGTAATGGAAGCGACCATCCTCATCGTAACGTTTCTTACTCTCCGTAATAGTTACGTAGTAGTCATTTTTTCGTGTTGCCTTCACATCAAAGAAATAAGTTCGTTTGCCTGCCCTTACAGCTTTAGAAAAAATCTCTTCTCTTTCTCTCTTTTCAAATCCGTCCATCTTGATTATTTAGTTTGAATATCGTTCTGTTCGATGGTCAAAAATGGTAATTATTTTGATATATACCAATAATTTTAAAGTTATTTTCATGTTTTTATTGTTCATAATAATTAAGTACAAAAATACTTATACAAAAAATGATTGTTAATTTAATTTAACGTAACCTGCCGGAGTGTTAAAATTTACAACCTTTGAAACAGTGGAAATTCGCATATATGTATGTTTAACTGTATAGTTGAGCTGTTAAAAAATATTTTTAATAATATTCGAAGTATTGTTATTACTTTTAATGTTGATGAGTTATGTTAATTATGGTTTGACCTAATTTTTGATAATGTTTAATGATAAATTTTAAATTTATTAAAAAAAGGAGTACTTTCGCTTCAATACAAATGCTCTTTAAATAATGTTAAGTAGAAGATTGCTTAGAGTTAAGGTGGTTCAGATGGTTTACGCATATTATAAGACCGGTGACACCGATATTGCGAAAAAGGAGAAAGAACTTTTTCATAGTATTTCAAAATCACATGAACTTTACCATCTTTTTTTATTGTTGCTTGTGGAGATTCATTCGTATGCTGAAAAACGAATAGAATTTGGTAAGAATAAAAAGAGACCCACAACCGAAGATCTGTATCCCAATACAAAATTTATTGATAACCTCTTTTTACAACAGTTAATGATTAACAAGAGCTTGTTGCTCTATGTTGAGAAATTGGGTATTTCATGGTCGAATCATGCTGATGTTGTTAAAAATATCTACAATATAATTCTTGAATCCAAAATCTATAATGACTATATGAGTTTGGATGAAGGAAACGATTACGATAAGGATAAGAAGGTTATTGCTAAGTTATTTGAGAAAGTGATTGCCCCGGTTGAGGATCTTTATAATATTCTGGAGGAACAGAGTATCTATTGGAATGATGAGGCTGAATTTGTGATAAGCATGGTAATTAAAACTATCAAAAGTTTTCAGCAGGATAGTGGAGATAGTCAGGAGTTGCTTACTGAATTTAAGGACAATGACGATAAAGATTTCGTGAAAAAACTGTTTCGAAAATCTTTGGTTAATCAGGACGAAAACCGTGAATTAATAAGGAAATATAGTAAGAACTGGGATTTTGATAGGGTTGCATTTATGGATGTTGTAATTATGCAAGTCGCAATTTCAGAGCTTAAAGAATTTAAGGAGATAGCTTCAAGGGTTACACTTAACGAGTATATCGAAATAGCTAAGTTCTATTCCACCAATAAAAGCGGGACTTTTATAAATGGAATCCTCGATAAGATTGAGTTTGAGAGGAGCAAGGATGAGAGTAAACCTGTTGTTGACGAAAAAAGTTAGTTGAGGATTAAATAATGTCTGTAACAAAATACCCGATAGTATTTTTAGTAACTCTTTTTTCAATCCTATATTTTGGATGTGATAATGGAAATGTTGGCAGGAAAAAAGAGGTGGAAAAAACAGTGAGTGGTAAACCAAGATTGGTGTTTGAGAAAGAAATGTATAATTTTGGGGAGATAAAAGAGGGTGATGTTATAGGGAAGTTTATCTGTTTTAAGAATGAAGGGAAAGGATCACTGAAGATAGAGAGTGTGGATGGAAGCTGTGACTGTTTGGATTTTAGGTATTCAGAAAAACCTATTTTGCCAAATGAGCAGGGGAAGATTGAGGTTATTTTTGATTCGGATGGATTTCAAGGTCGGCAGGTGAAGTTCCTGAAAGTATTTAGTAACGATTCGCTATCAGGCACAAAGGAGCTAATGATCTTTGCGGAAGTTAAATGAAACTTAACTTTTAGGAGCGACAGCGAACTGAAAGTTTTTAGTTGAATTAATCCCGGTAAGAGAAACGAATCGGGATGAAACTTAACTTTCAGGAGCGATAGCGAACTGAAATTTTTTAGTTGAATTAATCCCGGTAAGAGAAACGAATCGGGATGATGAATTATAATAAAACAAATAAACAATTATAACTATGTATCTATTAAATTTTGTAATGCAAGGAGCGGCAGCTCAACAGTCTCCATGGATGTCATTTATGCCATTTATTTTGATTATTGTGGTATTCTATTTTTTTATGATTCGTCCGCAAATGAAAAAGCAAAAAGAGCTGCGTAAATATCGCGAGAATCTTAAAAAAGGAGATAAGGTAATTACTACCGGTGGAATATACGGCAAAGTATCTGAAGTTAAGGATGTTTATGTGGTTGTTGAAATCTCAAATGAGGTGAAAGTGAAAATCGACAAATCAGCTATCGTAATGGATATGTCTGACGTAACTACCAAGTAATTAAAAAAAAGTTTTATATTAACAGGTCATTAACTACATTTGTAGTGTAGTGACCTGTTTTTTTATGCAAAAGTTGAAACAATATTATGAAAAGGGAGTTCGGCTAACCTCTAAGTGGTGGCTGGAATTAAAAGAGGATAGAAATCTATTTACCTTCTTGGTATTTTTTGTGCTATCCACAGGTTTTTGGTTTCTCAATGCTCTTCAAAAAGAGTATACCACAACAGTCGAGTACCCTGTGAAATTCACAAATGTACCTGGGGGATACATCCTTAAAGATGGTGAAAACAAAGAGCTTAAGTTGAAAGTTAAAGCCGGAGGGGTTAATATTTTAAGGTATCATCTCAGCACCTCTTCCGACCCTTTAACTATTAATGTTTCTGACATGAAGCACAATAGTGACGATGAGAATACACAATTTTATCTTATATCTTCAAAATATTTTCGCTCATTAAACGGGCAGTTGAGCAGCGGTTTAAGTCTGTTAGAGATATCTCCCGATACACTCATAATTAATCTGTCACCTCTCAAAATAAAGAGGGTTCCTGTATCTGCCAATATTGAAACACATTTTGAAACGCAGTATTTGCAAGGAGGTAAGCTAATTATTAATCCCGATTCTGTTACTTTGTCGGGCGATGCAGCCATTGTCGACTCTGTTGAGGAGGTGACTACTGTGCACACGGTATTTAATAATCTTAAGGATACTCTTATTTCAAACATATCACTTGTAAATATCAAGGGAGTTGAGATGTCGGCATCCACGGTCTCTGTAACTATTCCTGTTGAACCATTTACCGAATCCACAGTTTTGATTCCAATAATAGCTCAAAATGTACCTGATACATTCAGGCTTAAAGCATTTCCACCGGAAATTACTGTCTCCTTCAGAGTGAGTTTAAGTCGTTTTGAAAATATTAAACCGGATGATTTTCTAGCAACAATACATTTTTCAAATGATCTGTTGAAAGATAAAAATCAACGATTAAAAGTTAAGCTGGAGAAGTTTCCCGAAGGATTATATTTTATGGATTACTCTCCTCTGTTTGTTGAGTATCTGCTTGAAAGAAGATGATGTTTGCTCAGATCTATGGAATATCAGTTATTAAATAAACAGTGTCTATTGTAATGAAAACCGTTGGTGTAACAGGTGGTATAGGAAGTGGAAAAACGACAGTATGTAAAATTCTGTCTGTTTTTAATATTCCGGTTTATTATGCTGATACCCGGGCAAAGGTGTTATATGATGAGGATACCGGGTTAAAGGAGGAGGTGATTAGGTTATTGGGTAGTTCTGTATACACTAATGGTAAACTGAATAGAAATGAGGTAGCAAATAGGGTTTTTAGCGATAAGCTACTGCTACAGAAACTGAATGCCATTGTACACCCTGCTGTTGAAAAAGATTTTATTAAATGGGCTGATAATTATTCGGAGTCTGATTTTGTTGTGAAAGAGGCTGCCATACTATTCGAGAACGGAGCTTACAAAAAAATGGATTACAATGTTCTGATAACAGCTCCTGAATCTTTGAGGATACGAAGGGTGATGAAACGTGATGGGGTTAGCGAAGAGCTGGTGAAAAAGAGGATTGAGAATCAGTGGTTGGATGAAGAAAAAATCCCATTGGCTGATTTTGTAATAAAATGTGATGAACAGAATCTTGTTGTTCCTCAGGTAATGGAGGTAATGGAGGTTAAGGGAAAAGTAAAAAGGAAAAAGGAAAAAGGAAAAAGTAGTACTAAAATTTAAAAAACAATTACTCAATTTATCAATTACTCAATAGAAAGATATGGGAATATTCGGATCTTTATTTGGCGCAGGAATAGGTTGGTGGTTACTCGGACCAATAGGAGCACTGCTTGGCTCTTTTTTAGGAAGTAGCCTGGAAAATAACTCTGGCGTTACTAATAGAAGAATAGGGAGTACAGGCAATGCCCGTGATGGGTTTATGGCTTCCTTAGTGGTATTAATGGCCGCTACAATGAATGCCGACGGTAAAGTATTGAAGTCTGAACTTGACTACGTAAAGAAAAACCTGATCAGAATATTTGGGGAGAGAGTTGCCGTTGATGCTTTACGTCTGCTAAAAGAGGTTCTCAAAAAGGACATCCCGCTGAGTGAGGTTACTGCACAGGTAAGAGGTCACATGGATTACCCTTCCAAACTTGAACTTATTCACATTCTTTACGGAATAGGTGTTGCCGACGGGCATCTGTCACAATCTGAGATTAATATTATTGAGCAGATTGCTGTAGGAATAGGAGTGAGGACGAACGACTATATTTCGGTTAAAAACCTCTATTTCGATAACCTTGATTCTGCCTACAAAGTTTTAGGTGTCGAGACAAATGTATCAGATGAAGAT
>JALVBA010000191.1 GCA_027010905.1 Marinilabiliaceae bacterium | reverse complement strand
GGTTGAAAAGGGGCATACCGTCGCCCTCTCCAGCATCGTTGTTTCCGAGTTGATATATGGAGCGACCAAAAAGGGGAGCCCCAAACTTCTCAAGATCGTCTCTGCTTTTGTCGATAATTTTGTGATCTATGACTACGCGAAAGTGTCCGCACAACCGTACGCCGATATCCGTACTAATCTGGAGAAAAAAGGAAAGATCATCGGAGCCAATGACCTGTTGATTGCTGCTCATGCTCTGAGTCTCGAGGCGATATTGGTGACCAACAATACCAAAGAGTTTGAGCGGGTAGAGAGATTGGTTTTAGAAGACTGGAGTCGTTAGTGCGTGTAGCAAATAATCTCCTGCCCGATCAACTCATCGATAATCGTGAAATTATATTATGTGACTTGCAGAGTATTCACCGTTGGGTTAATATGCTGAAGATCAAAGGCATGGAGCTAAATTCTGGCATTCTAGAGATGGAGGCCATGATTGCATCAAGGGTTGGCGACTACCTAAAATGTGGAAAAATTGACTTGAAGTCTTTTTCATCTGAATTAGAGTGGTTCTTAACTTGGCGGATAAAGCTTGAAGATTTAAGTAATAGAATGTGGTGTGATGGTGTTTTTGATTTAAAGATTAAAAAGTTGGGAAGACACGCTATTGATATTACAGGTATGGCATATATCGGACCAGAAAGTAATGCAGGTATCCTTTACGAAAGTGCGATCAATGGTAAGTTCAAACTGTCAAAAAATAACAGATTTATTGAAGATTATGAAGTACAAGCTAATGTAAACGATAGACTTTATGTTATTTTAAAAAAGCAGTAGCTGACCTCTGTGCCCACGAGGTACCCTATACTCTTTGCGCAGCTTTATGATAAACGTCCATATCGGCACGTTTGCCGACGGCGACGATGAAAATCTCTATATTGTTTTGTCAACAGAACGATACGAGCACATTAGGGGTCTATCGTTGAATATCCACCCTCCACATTGTCATACCGTCCTCGAAGTAGGCGGGACTGAAGTCCCGGTTCTGGAGTGGGAATAAAGCTTTGGTTCCTTGTATGGTGCCGACGTTTACAACTTGAAATCAAGCCACTCTTGTTTTGGCAGATGCAAAAAGCCCATATTTTTATAGATATCTTGCAATTTATGATTATCCGGCAAAAGCACCAGATACCTGAGCCCAGCCATATCCTGGATCTCTTTTGCCAGCTCGATTGCAAACTCAATAAGATAGGTAGAAGCTTTGAGGTTGTCTAAAATTTTCAGCGGTTTCCCCCGAAAAGCATGATTGACAAAAAGATAGTCTATTTGCAACGAGGGAAAGTCACCGATAGAGCTGACCGAAAGCGCAATAAAACCCAATGTATCATCGGCGTGTTTGAGAAGATAAAGAACCGTACTGGATTTTTGAACTCTTTTGCAGACATCTTCAATAAATCCTCTTTCTCTCCGGGATTGTTCAAGATGAGCACTGAGTTCAACATGAGATAAAATATCAATACTTAGACGGTAAGATGCATTTTTAGAAGTATATTTTTTGAGTTCGAGCAAGGTCAAACTTATACCACGTTATATTTGCGGGAAGTTGCTCTTTTGATAACTTTATGATTGACAGGAGCATCTTCAAGCATTTTTTTCTCTTTTGCTGTTAGTTTTTTGGGCGGCGCAACATAGACAACTTTGTTATTTTGAATGACCAATGCCATAAAGACTCCTTTCAAAGTTTTTAGATGTTGTATTTTAACATAGATAAATTAACTCTGTCATTGTTCGGGACTGAAGTCTCCGCTTCCGTTGTGGGGTTGAAACCCCAGCCCCTTGACGGTGGCGAGCGCCACCCGGGCGGATACGCGGATCTGCCCCCTACGAGTTAGAATGGATTCACGATATTGAGTGTCCCGTTGACCACCAGTCCATCTTGCATATCTTCCGAATAGAGTTTTGTGCAATAAAAACTCTATCGTTCATGCAAAGCATCTCGCGAGGCAATATCGGCATAACTATCTATCTGGACAGGGTTGAAAAACCCCTTGGGCAGCTTTTTATTATGAGGAGTGATGTTTGGCTGTTTGTTCTCTTTGTAGTGGGTCATTATCTCTAAACCATCGTTCTTGAAGCGATTTAATAACTGTAATATTTTGTCAAATAACTGTTCATTATGTATAGTGAGTGTAATGGTCATTTTTTAGCCTTTACTTGGTCTGCTTAAGTATATCAGAAAATTGTTGAAAATGTATCGTTATAAATTTTATCACCGCACCAAGTATATACCCAAATGTTTGATGCTACAATTTCGTTCACGGGCAAGGAAGATTTTCCTCAGGACTCGCC
>JALVBA010000190.1 GCA_027010905.1 Marinilabiliaceae bacterium | reverse complement strand
CTGTTTTGAAATGTTTTAAAAAGCGGAATTGTACATTTGTTGAAAACTCTTTTGTATTATCCATAGTCTCAAACATAAATCGCTGAAACGATTCAGATGACCGGATGCTGTATCCATCAAGGAAATAAAATGTGCCGGTAGCATTCAGCCCGTCTTTGTAGTGAAAATAGAACTTTGTTTCAGGATTCTGCCAGGGTGTGATGTTCACTCCTGCACCATAGTTCGATTTTTCAGATTTAAAACCGTAAGTGTAATGGCCGCCAAAAGAGAAGTATTGCGATAGTTTTTTGTTTGTCCACAACCCTAGCCCCAATTTAAAGCCTTCGTATCCGTTGTAGTCCAAAAGTTTCCTGTAATTAATGTCAATAATACCCCAGGGGATATTTCCTTTAATGGCAGCTTTTTGCAATGTAATGAGTTTGTCGACATGCATATTTCTGCCAATACTATCAACTAAGTGGTATGTTACGGAGTCCTTGTGCGATAGAGGCTCATACCTGAATGCCACCATGGAGGGTGCGTTTCTCGAATTCAGAGCATCTTCGAAAGTGATATTGTTGAAATCTTTTGCTGTAATCTTAGGATTTAGGTTGATAGCCGTTACATAGCTTTTCCCTGATGCAACTATTGGGTACGATTGCCCCTTTGTTTTTGATGTTTTACTTTTTTTAATCACAAGCTTACTTTCCATCTGAAACGGAAACCAGATAGAGTCAGTAAGCATCTGGTAGTTTTGCCGTATCACCAGACTGTTTGATTTGTCTTGCGATAACGATTCGGTGGAGACGGTTTTTATTGCCCAGTTGGGTTGGTAGATATGCAGTGCACCTGTGAGACCATTGAAGTTTTTTCCTTTTTTTGGTTTGAACTTTATGTAAAAGATTGTATCACCCTTAACGTCAATAAGGGTGTCTGACAGCAGGAAGGAGTAGTGTTTTAACCCGGATTCAGAAACCGGATTGAGGTATTCCATATCCAAAAGACGGATGTATTTATTGTAGAATGTGAAGGGTTGCAGTTGTGCTGGAAGGTAGGAGAGTGCCGGGTCTCTGAATCCACTTACCCTGCCGGAGATAAGTCTCTCATTTGTTTTGTCCGGCCGGAGATGCTTTTTTTCAGAAACAGACTCTATAAGCAGAAGGTCAGACTTGTCGGAGAACCTTTTCATTTTTATTAATTCGGGATCCTTTGAGATGTCTGCATCGGCTGGGAACTCAAACTTAAAGGTTAATTTATGGTATAGTATGCATGAGTAGTTAGTTGAGAAATCGGGGTTGTGCCTTTTCCTGTTTTCAACAACTCTCTCCATTATTGTCAGAGCAGGATTTTTACCCGGGTAGATATTTATCTCTTTTAGTTCAACAACCAATGGCTGAAGCTCAACATAGGCTGATTCCAGCAGTGATACAATATCTGTTTCTCTCTTTTTGTATCCAACACAACTGAATACTATGGGGTTTTTGAGCTCTGCTAAAGAGATCTTAAACTTACCATTCAAATCTGTTATTGTACCTGTTTTGCCATCTCCAAAAGCAATGTTAGCAAAAGGAACAGGCTTCTTTGTGTTAGCGTCAACCACTACTCCACTATACCTCTGTGCAATAACAGAGCCGGAAAGCAAAAGGCTAAAAAGTGTAATCAGAGCCAATAATCTTATTTGAATCGGGTTTCTGTTACTCATATCCTAAATGTGATAAAATTACTTGCTAATTAGGATTACTGCCAAAAACCGGCTTTAAGAATAGATATCTCCTTGGGTGTGAGTAGTCTCCACTTACCTCTTGGGATTCTCTTTTTTGTTAGTCCGGCGAAATATACTCTGTCAAGCTTAACCACTTTGTATCCCAGATGCTCAAATATACGGCGCACAATATGGTTCTTGCCTGAATGTATCTCGATACCTATTTGTGTCCTGTCGTCCTTCTCTACATAACTGATAGCATCTGCTGCAATCTTACCATCTTCAAGTTCAACTCCCTCACCAATCTGCAAAATATGCTCTTTTGTTAAAGGCTTGTCAAGAAAAGCGTGGTATATCTTTTTTGTTAGATGTTTTGGATGGGTAAGCTTTGTAGCTAGTTCGCCATCATTGGTAAAAAGAAGCAGTCCTGTAGTGTTTCGGTCGAGTCGTCCAACGGGATAGATTCTTTCGTTGCATGCCCCTTTGATAATATCCATTACGGTGTGCTTGGCATGTGGGTCACTCATGGTTGTTACAACATCCTTGGGTTTGTTAAGCAGAAGGTAAATTTTCTTTTCCGCATTAAGCTTTTTATTGTTGTAGTGTACAATGTCGTACGGATTAATAATTGTTCCCATCTCGGTAACAACCTTGCCATTTACCGTTACCTCACCC
>JALVBA010000189.1 GCA_027010905.1 Marinilabiliaceae bacterium | reverse complement strand
ATGTAAACATTTGATAATTAAATAATTTTATAAAAAAATGACAAAAGCTGATATCGTTAACGAGATTTCGAAAGAAACTGGAATTGAGAAGGTTACAGTTCAAAAGACTGTGGAAGCTTTTATGGATACCATTAAAGGGTCCTTAGTAAAAGGTAAGAATGTGTATTTAAGAGGATTTGGTAGCTTTGTAGTGAAGAAGAGAGCCGAGAAAACAGCTCGTAATATCTCTAAAAATACTACTATCATTATTCCTGAACACTTTATTCCTTCATTTAAGCCTTCAAAAACTTTCGTTACTAAGGTAAAGAATAACGTAAAGTAATTTAAAACTATTAATTTGTAGAACTATGCCAAGCGGGAAAAAGAGAAAGAGACATAAGATGGCTACGCACAAGCGTAAAAAAAGATTAAGGAAAAACAGACATAAGAAGAAGAAATAATTTTCTCTGCTTATAAGAATTTTCAACAAACAGAAAGTTGCTACTTTCTGTTTTGTTGTATGTAGTATATCCCTGTAATGACAGGATGATCTTTGAAATATTAATTTAAATTCATGTAGTGAATGCAGAACTATTTGTTGATGTAACTCCTTCAAGTATCTCCATTGCGTTATTGGAAGATAAAAGACTGGTGGAACTGAGAAAAGAGAAAAGTAACATTCAATTTACCGTGGGTGATATTTACCTTGGAAAGGTAAAAAAGATAATGCCCGGACTGAATGCTGCCTTTGTGGATGTAGGATATGAGAAAGATGCTTTTTTACACTATCTCGATTTGGGGCCACATTTTAAAACACTGAATAAATACCTCAACATCACCAGGCACAAGAAGGGAGTTGTAGCTTTACACAAGCTCAAACCGGAAACCGACATCAATAAAAACGGAACAATTTCAGATGTATTAACTACAGGACAAGAAGTTTTAGTTCAGATTGCTAAAGAGCCCATTTCAACAAAAGGGCCTCGTTTAACATCGGAAATATCACTGGCAGGAAGAAACCTGGTACTAATGCCTTTTTCAGATAAGGTATCAGTAAGTCAAAAACTTGAATCATCAGAAGAGCGTCAACGACTGAAGCGTCTTTTACTGAGCATTAAACCCAAGAATTACGGGGTTATTGTTCGCACAGTTGCTAAAGATAAAAGAGTAGCAGAGCTGGATAAGGAGCTGAGTATGTTGATAAAAAGATGGGAGGATAGCAGCGAAAAAATATATGATGTAAAAACTCCCGACCTCGTTGTAGGTGAGATAGAAAAGACATCAGCCCTTTTGAGGGATATTTTAAATCCTTCGTTTAATGCTGTTTATGTAAACTCTCCTGAAGTATTTAAGGAAGTTCAGGTTTATGTGGGTCTAATAGCCCCCGATCGTCAGGATATTGTAAAACTTTATAAAGGTACTGCACCTATTTTTGACCAATTTTTAATTGAGCGTCAAATAAAAACTTCATTCGGAAGAACAGTATCTTTTAAAGGCGGAGCTTACCTGATAATTGAACACACGGAAGCTCTTCATGTTATTGATGTTAACAGTGGCAACAGATCTAAATCAAACTCCAGTCAGGAGACAAATGCTCTTGAAGTTAATCTGGCAGCAGCACAAGAGATTGCGCGCCAGTTACGATTAAGAGATATGGGTGGAATTATTGTTGTTGATTTTATCGACATGCAATCCAATGAGAACAGGCAGAAACTCTTTGAGAAGATGAAAGAAGCCATGGGAAAGGATCGCACAAAACACAATATTCTTCCACTAAGTAAATTTGGGCTTATGCAAATTACCCGTCAAAGGGTTAGGCCTGAGATGCTTATTCAAACTGAAGAGACTTGTCCTACATGTTATGGTTCCGGGAAAAGAGCTCCGGCAATATTATTGCCTCAGGAGATTGAAAATTCTGTCCGGTACGCTTATGAGAAGCTGCATTTAAAAAAAATGACACTAAGGGTACACCCCATAGTTTACGCTTACCTGAAAAAAGGTTTTCCATCGTTAATTATGAGATGGAAATTCAGGTTTAGTATGAAGCTGAAGGTAGTACCCTCCGACTCTTTAAGTTTTCTTGAACATGAGATACTTAATGATAAAAACAAAAAGGTTAGCCTGGTTTAGGCTAACCTTTTTTTTGTATTTTTACATCCCAATAAAACATTTTCAACGTTAAACAGTTTTATTTATATAAATACTTTTAAATATGAAAAAGCTCCTGTTTTTTATACTATTGCTGATTCCTGCAATGACTGTTTTATCTCAGATTGAACAGCATGTAAGTTGGAATTTCTCAGTTAATAAAATAAGTGATACACAAGTAGAGGTTGTTTGTGTAGCTACACTCGATGATGGCTGGCACATATATTCTCACAATCTTCCGGAAAATACTGCCTTCCCAACAATGATAACTTTCAATGAATCGGATTACTACAAAGCGGTTGGTGAGATTGTTGAAGACCCGAAACCTGAAGTTCATTACGACGAATCTTTCAAGGCTGAACTAAAATGGATATCCAAAAAAGCCTCTTTCAAACAGATTGTAGAGGTAAAAGGAGAAGCAACCATTGAAGGGATAATTGAGTATATGATTTGTAACGATGAAAACTGTATGCCTCCTACTGAAGAGAACTTTTCTCTTAAAATTGGAGGAGGTTCTACTGCTACTACTGTTACAGCTAAGGCTGAAGTAGCAGAATCAGCAGAATCAGCAATATCTGACCATCAAAACGAGACTAACAACAAATCCTATTGGGGTATCTTCTGGCTAGCTTTCATTGGTGGATTTGCTGCATTGCTAACGCCATGTGTATTTCCGATGATACCAATGACTGTTAGTTTTTTCACCAAACAGAGTGCCTCTAAAGCTGCCGGAATACGTAATGCAGTTATTTTCGGGGTTTCAATAATATTTATCTATGTTGTACTTGGAACAAGTGTTGCTGCAATATTTGGAGCTGATGCACTAAATGCGCTATCCACCAATCCGTGGTTTAACACATTCTTCTTTTTGCTGCTGGTGGTTTTTGCCATATCATTCTTTGGGGCTTTCGAGATTGTACTTCCAAGTTCATGGGTGAATTTTGCAGATAAGAAATCTGATAAGGGTGGTTTCATTGGTATATTTTTTATGGCCTTTACACTTGCCTTGGTTTCGTTTAGTTGTACCGGGCCTATTGTAGGCTCGTTGATGGTACAGGCTGCCTCGGGTGGCTTTATGGGGCCAATTATCGGCATGTTGGGGTTCTCTCTTGCTTTGGCACTACCGTTCACACTGTTTGCTGCGTTTCCGGGTTATCTCAACTCTTTGCCTAAGTCGGGAGGATGGCTCAACTCAGTGAAGGTTGTTCTGGGATTTCTGGAGTTGGCTTTTGCTTTCAAATTTCTCTCCATGGCTGATATGGTTCTCGACCTGCATCTGCTTGAACGAGAGGTGTACTTTGCCATCTGGATAGCAATTTTTGGTGCTTTGGCATTCTACCTTTTCGGAAAGATAAAGTTACCTCATGACTCTCCAATGGATCATATTCCGGTATCTCGATTCCTTTTTGGTTTGGTTGTGCTGAGTTTTACAATTTATATGATTCCCGGATTATGGGGTGCCCCGGTGAAACTTATCAGCGGATTCCCTCCACCAAGGGATTATGCCGAATCACCACTTGGTGTAGGTCGCGAAATACCTGAATCAACCTTCATCTCATCAGGAGGTGTGGATAACCACGGGGGAATGCCTGAAGGAATGTACCCCGGGCCTCAGAATATTCCTGCTTTTCACGATTACGATTTAGCTTTGGCATACTCTAAGAAAGTAAACAAACCTCTTCTTCTCGATTTCACCGGAAAGGCTTGTGCTAACTGTCGTAAAGTGGAGGATAATGTTTGGTCTGACAGGTCAATACAAGATATACTTACCAATGATTATATTTTGGTATCACTTTATGTTGACCTACGTACAAAACTACCGGAGGATGAGATTTACTACTCTGAAACACTTGGTAAGAAAGTAAAGTATATCGGACAGAAATGGCAGGAGTTTCAGCAGAAAAGATACCAACAGGGAGCGCAACCGTACTATGTTATGACCTTCACTGATGGAACTACCATAGACAAACCGCTGGCTTACGAACCAAATATCGATAGATATAAAAAATGGTTACTTGAAGGATTGGAGGAGTTTAAGAAGAGATAGTTAATTAAGGAGTAACAATGGTTGACTCAAAGGCTTTAATATGTATATTTAAGGTGATAAGGCATTTAAGGCAAACGATCCTACGTAATCTTCATACTTTATAAGTAATTACAATTAATAAACAATTAAATTACATCATTGTCTCCTACGACCTCGATACCTGAAATCCCGTTTTACTAATACTCATCTTAACAAAACGTGCTCTGTTGTTTAGCACATTGTTATTCAGTTTTGTCTGTATCAGCTTTACAGCATCTGCATCTTTGGCACTTATCAGCATGTATCCACCTCCTCCTGCACCCAAGAGTTTTAGTCCGTTAGTGTAATCAGCTATAGTATCGATTACCCGTTGAACTTCAGGGGTATTGGTTCCTGAATCAAGCTTATTGTTGAGCATCCATGATCGGCCAATCATTCTGGTGGTTTTTTCGTAGTCGCATTTCTGAATAAAGTCTGTGGTATCGTAAGCGTGTTGTTTTATCTCATCCAAAATGCGTAACCTGTCACCCTCATTGAGGAACATTCCCCGCACTATCTCGCCAAGTATATTTTTTGCCACCCGTGTAATGCCGGTGTAGTAAAGTAACCAGTTGTCTTTGTATAGAGGATCGGTAAAAACATTGTCAGCCAGCCACCGAATATTAATCCTCTCCTGAGTTCCAGGTTCCGACTCGATAAGTTTTATTCCAGATACTATTCCGCCGTACTGATCCTGCCAGCCACCACCCGTAGTGAGAAGCTGTTCCAATATAAGTGTGCGATGGCTGATATCCTGATGCGACCAGTTGAGGTCGCAGAAATCGGATAGAGTGCCCAATACTGTGGCAGCAAGAATAGAGCTTGTGCCCAGTCCTGACCCTTTGGGGATAGCAGCCAGAAGAGATATCTCCAGACCTCCGCCAAACTCTGTAAGCTGCTCTTTCAGCGAATTGTACTTTACTCCGCAGTAGTCGGGGTGAAAACCGGCCAGGCACAATGCTGTTCGTGGAATGCTAAATACCGATCCTATTAGATTCTCAACACTTAACTCCTCGTATGTTGTGACCTCTTCAAACACTCCATTATCGATGGAGCGCATAGTAATTTTTGGTTCTGCCGACAGGCGAATATACACCTGCATGGGAGGCTGACCGTTCAGATCAACGGCCATATTAAGAACACTTCCTCCATTTTGTATTGAGTAGGGAGGAGTGTCTGACCATCCACCTGCCAGATCCAGCCGTGCCGGACTTCTGCCCCAAACAATCTGATCAGAAAAAACATTAAGCTTAGGAACTGAATCGTACACAATTGAATTAACAATACTTTTTCGAAGAATGGAGAATGCTCTCTTCTCCTCTCTCACTCCATCTCCTGTTCTTGCTTTCAGAACTTCCGACCTGAACATCTGGTCTCTGAAGCGAATTGTAGCAGCCTCACTATCCGGCAGCTCAGGGGGTAGTTCAATGTTACCGTTCACAAACTCTTTGGCGATATGCTTTAGGTTAGCCTGATAAAAAACACTCTTTCTATAATTAACAGCCAATAGGTTGAGGTTGTTGTACCTGAACTGTTTGCGCTGTTTTACCAGACACGATAGATTAGCTTCGGCCGAAATATCTTCTGCAGAAAGACGCTCGGAGCTTAACCATATATTTTTGGCCATTTTATTATCTTCACCATAAAGCATCCAACTAACCAGCTCCTCTGTATCCACATGAAACGGAACAACGGGAAAGAGCTTTGCTTTTTGTATATCTGAATCTTTCTGCAATGAGCTCTTTAGGAAGGATAATCCTCTCTTTTTAAGCCATCCGGTAAAGGGAGTGTCTAACCATTTTGTCTGTTTGTCATTAAGTATCCCCGCGAAAGAGTCACTCATGCAATAGGTGCGGATACAATATCTGTTGCTAACAGGAATGATATCGAGGCAGACATCAGGTTTGAGATTTAAATTCCAACTATTTTCAGGTACACCGGTAATTACGTGATTATGGCTCAGACTCCAGCTTTGAGGAACGTGACTGTTCTCTATCCAGATATGGTGATGACTCTTAGTCCACTCTATTGAAGTGTTGGCATTCTGAACAAAAATAGATGGATGAGGTTTAACCCGGTGATGCCATATTGTTCTTTGATCGAGTACTCTGTTTTGTATCTTCTCAGTTGAAGTGATTAGTTCGCTGCTTGTTCCGAAATGGTAAAACTCTCCATTGTTGAGAGGAACGATAGAGACGGTTAGTCCGGCGATATCTTTATCTCCCCCTGAAGGGTTTTGTCCGAGTGAAGTGCCGAATGAGCTGTAAAGATCGTAGAAGTCGGGATTTCCGGATCTGAACTCCGAGCCTGTCCAGCCACTTTTCTGCATTAGCAGTTTAACAGCTTTGTCACTTAATAACCAAACGCCAATATCCATCATGTAAAGGTGGCTACCTGCCAACTCTTCAATCTTTGTATGATCGGGTTTCTGCAGCATGAAGTCGAGTTGCTGAGGATTGCTACGCGGGGTGAAAAACACACCATGATGTGAAGCGAGATGCGGATCAACCCATATGCCGAAGCAAACAACATCAGCTTTAGGCAGATCAAAAGGAATAGATGGAGAGTAGATAAACACATCTCCACTTGCAATTAATGTGTTATTGTCCGATCCTTCCATTATCTTCTCATAGAGAGGAATCTGTAGATCCAGAAGAGTCTGATCTATCTTCTGCCCCCGTCCCCACCTGAATACAGGTATTGGTGTGAGTATCTTTCCAGATGGAGCATAGGCCGGTAAACGACGACTCTGACCTCCGGCATGAATGATAATCTTCTTATTCTCCGCAAGGTATTTGTCAAAGTTTGTCGTGCTGTTCTCCTCCAAATGTTTGGCCAACAGATAGGCTGTACCTCCGCCTGAGCCGATTTTTGTTCCTTTAGGGTCAGACACAACAAACCAGTTGTTGCGACTTTTCTCAGTTATGTCATAAAAACTTGTAACGAGATTATCGGGGAGTGACAGGAGATATTGCATTGTCTGTTTCGTTTAAAAATTGTTTGACTGAAGTGTCTATCTACAGTGAATTTATCAGGGTAAAAGTTTCAGCTCAACCAGATAGACACAATGGTCGGTGGCTATGCTGTCACAAATAACTTCTGTTTTAACAACTTGCCATCTCTCTTTAGGGCTATACATTACGTAATCTATTTTTCTGTCAGGTGTAGTTGAGGGGAAAGTGAAAGCCGGATTATCTCTGTTGTAAGTGGGAGTCCAATGCCTCTCCAAAATGTTGATTACTTCGCTTCCGGGGATATCATTCAGGTCTCCGGCCAAAATAGAAGGGTATCTGTTATTTGCGAAAACTTTATTAATTTTTTCCACCTGCATGATTCTGCTTTCCGGCCCCTCATGGTCGAGATGAGTAGCTACAAAAGATATGGTGTCACCAAAATCTGTCACTGTAGTTCCCATCAATGCAGCACGAGGCTCTTTCCCAGGCAGGCATGGAAGTGCAATATTCCTGCTGCTTATAAACGACCACTTCGAAAGTATTGCTTCACCATACTCGCCTCCGCTATATGGCATCGCTCTGCCAAACAGAGGAGCCATCTTTGTTCTCCATCCCAACTCCGTTGGTAGGTCATACCCCTTCGCACGCTTAGTTTTGAAATCAACCTCCTGCATTGCAACCAAATCAGGATCTACATCTTTTATTACATCTGCCAATACATCAAGATCGAAGTCTCCCTTCATGGTTGCTCCGTGATAGATATTAAAGGTTAAAATTCTAACAGTTCGTTCCTGTTGTGCAGACATAGCAACGCTGAAAGTAATAAGTATAATCAGAGTAAGACTTCTTAGTGACATGTCAATATAATTTAAGATTTAACTATTTATGCGCCATCATGCAAATATACATAATTATAGGTTGTAACTGACTCTATTGGATATTTTGGCTAAATACTATTTTAAGGTGCTACAAGAGATGATATCTTGAAATTAATTTTAATGGTAATAGAAAATATTTTTGCTGACTTTTCACAATTTCCATATTACCAACAATTCTATTTAGCGGCCTCTTTCTATTCGTGCTTGTAGTGTGATTGAAGATTTAGGGAGATTGGATAGCTCCGAAGGTATGAGGAGATCATCCAACCGAACTTAATCTTCAAGCATACGGAAAGCACGAATAGAAATAAGCCTTGATTTTTTTG
>JALVBA010000188.1 GCA_027010905.1 Marinilabiliaceae bacterium | reverse complement strand
CTCCCCATCCCTCCCCCAAGGGGAGGGAGTAAAGAGTAATTTTATTTTGATATAATTAGATGCCCCAAATATTGTAATTGTTTCATTCACTCCCCCTTGGGGGGAGCCGGAGGGGGCTTCTATTTTATTCAAACAAATACGGAGCATCTTCTGTCTCCCTTAGTTTCTTTTCAAGAACTTTTAATTTCTGCTCTTCAAGAACTTTCTTGTACTCAAACGGAATTACCTTCACAAACATCGGCAGATACTTATCCCAGTTGACAAGAATCTCCTGAGCTTTTTCACTGTTAGTGTGCATAAGGTGCTTATTAAGTAAAAACTGCAATTCCTGAACATCCGCATAGTCCTCAACAGGAGTAAGATCGACCAGACCCTTGTTACAATAATACTCAAAATTACCACCTTTGTTAAGGATGTAGGCTATTCCGCCGCTCATACCCGCAGCAAAATTACGACCTGTTTTGCCAATTACCACAACCCGACCTCCTGTCATATATTCACAACAGTGATCTCCCACACCTTCAACAACTGCATTGGCACCGGAGTTTCTTACGGCAAAACGCTCACCTGCCACTCCCTTAACATAGAGGTTTCCACAAGTAGCGCCATACAAAACAGTATTTCCAATAATAATATTCTCTTCCGGAGCAAACGAACTACCTATTGGAGGAACAACTATAATCTTACCTCCCGACAGCCCTTTACCAAGATAATCGTTAGCATCACCTTCAACCCTGAAACTTATTCCACTGGGAATGAAAGCACCAAAACTCTGACCCGCCGAACCTCTGAAAGTACAGTTGATGGTATTCTTAGGCAATCCCTTTTCGCCATAGCTCTTCGACACTTCACCGCCAAGCATAGCACCAACAGTACGGTCGGTATTGTTAATACCCATTGCAATCCAGACTTTTGATTTATTCACCAGAGCTGCATGAGCCTGTTTTATCAACTGCCTGTCAAGCACATCGTCAATTTTATGTTTCTGCTTAGTGGTATTTCGTATCGGGTAGCTCTTTCCCTCCTCAGGGAAGTGGAGCAGACTACTCATGTCAATACCTTTGGTTTTCCAGTTTCCAACATCACTATTTTGCTCAAGCAGATCAACACGACCAACCAGTTCATCCATCGACCTAAACCCTAACTGAGCCAGATATTCGCGAACCTCCTGAGCAATAAACCTGAAATAATTTACAACATACTCATGCTTTCCGAGGAAACGTTTTCTCATCAACTTATCCTGAGTTGCAATTCCCGCAGGGCAGGTATTCAGGTGGCACTTACGCATTAGCACACAGCCCAGAGTTATCAGAGCACCTGTGGCAAATCCGTACTCTTCAGCACCTAACATCGCCATCTTAACAACATCCAAACCATTTTTCAACTGCCCATCAGTCTGTATCTTCACTCTGCCCCGAAGATTGTTCAGCACAAGGGTTTGTTGCACATCGGCCAGACCAATCTCAACAGGCATACCGGCATGTTTGATTGAACTTGCCGGACTGGCACCTGTTCCCCCCTCAGTACCACTAATTACAATCAGGTCGGCATGAGCCTTAGCCACACCGGCAGCAACAGTACCAACTCCATTTTCAGATACCAATTTAACACTTACTGTAGCTGTTGGATTAACACTCTTCAAGTCAAAAATCAGCTGCGCTAAATCCTCGATTGAATAGATGTCATGATGCGGAGGAGGAGAGATAAGTGTAATTCCCGGGGTTGACTTCCGCAATCCGGCAATAATCTTATCCACCTTAAATCCCGGCAACTGACCACCCTCACCGGGTTTGGCTCCCTGAGCTATTTTTATCTGCAACTCATCGGCATTCACCAGATAGTTACTTGTAACCCCGAACCGTCCACTGGCAACCTGCTTAATTGAACTTCGGGCTGAGGATTTAAGTCTTTTGGCATCTTCACCACCCTCACCGGTATTGCTTCGTCCACCAATTTTATTCATTGCCAGAGCCATCGCCTCATGCGCCTCTTTCGAGATTGACCCATACGACATAGCACCGGTAACAAACCGTTTAAGGATATTCTCAACCGGCTCTACCTCACTGATGTCAATAGGCTTTATTCCATCTTTAATCTTCAGGAATCCTCTGATGAACAGAGGAGTCTGATTATCTTTTTCAACAAGTCTGCTAAACTCCTTGTATTTATTGTAATCGTTACGAGCGGTAGCCCATTGTAGCAATCCTATAGTATCGGGATTCCAGCCATGCTTTTCACCATACTTTCGATAAGCAAAAGCTCCACGGGTGGCGAAAGGATTGCTGTTGAAAGGTTTTTCATAAGCACTTTTGTGAACCATCTCGTACTCTTCCGCAATCTCATCCATTCCTACACCCCCAATCTTACTTGGAACGCCTGTAAAATACTCATCAATCACCTCCTTAGAGATTCCCACAGCTTCAAAAATCTGTGCACCAAGATAACTCCTCAAAGTACTGATACCCATCTTGGAGAGTATTTTCAGCAGCCCTTTGTTGATAGCTTTAATATAGTTCTCTCTGGCATCGCTGTACTTCAACTTTATTTTACCCTGTTTTACCAGATCATTTATTATACCAAAACTTACATAAGGATTTATTACACTGGCACCAAAGCCGAGCAGCAGAGCAAAGTGCATCACCTCGTGAGCCTCACCTGTTTCAACAATCAAACCAATCTGCATCCTCTTTTTCTTTTTGATGAGATGATGATGAATAGCAGCTACGGCAAGCAATGAAGGTACGGGCGAACGGTCAATTGCAATATCTCTGTCAGACAACAGTATGTAGTGCATTCCATCGTCAACAGCCTTTTCAGCTTTTTGGCACATCTCATCAACAGCTTTCTTCAATCCTTTCCCTCCTGAATCAGCCGGAAACACCATTGGTATAGTTACGTGGGTAAACTCGTCTCTGCGAAAATCCTTTATCTTACCAAGGTCGGTATTATTAACAATAGGACTATCGAACTTAATAGAACGACAATTCAAGGGTGACTCCTCCAGCATATTTTTAGATACTGAACCGATATAATTTGTAAGAGACATCACTAACCCTTCACGAATAGGGTCGATAGGTGGGTTCGTAACCTGGGCAAACAGCTGACGGAAATAGGAGAATAGACGCTGTGGTTTAATTGAAAGAGCCGCCATTGGGGTATCATTTCCCATTGAACTGATTGGCTCGGCTCCTGTTTTGGCCATTGGCGTGATTATCTTATTAAACTCCTCCTTGTTGTACCCAAACGATTTAAGATACTCTTCGTATTTATCGCCTAGGTCTGAAGGAAACCTCTGTTTAACCTCAATATCTTTTAGCCTGATTCTGTTCTCTTTAAGCCAGTTTGCGTAGGGATATCTGTTTGAGAGCTGAGCTTTAATCTCTTCATCCGGGATTATTATTCCCAGTTGTGTATCTACAAGCAAAAGTTTCCCGGGCTTAAGTCTACCCTTCTCCTTTATCTCTTCGGGCCGGAATGCTTGCACACCCACTTCAGACCCCATAACTATGGTATCATCCTTAGTAATTATGTATCGTGAAGGACGTAAACCATTCCTATCGAGTGTCCCTCCAATATATCTGCCATCAGAAAAAACAATAGAAGCAGGACCATCCCACGGCTCCATAATTGTTGAGTAATACTCATAGTAGGCTTTTAAACTATCGGGAATAGGGTTTTTATCATTCCATGATTCAGGTATCAGCATACTTAATGCATGGGGAATTGTTCTTCCGGTAAGCATCAGAAACTCCAGCACATTATCGAGCGATGCAGAATCACTTTTGCCCGGCTCAACTACAGGAAATATCTTTTTCAAATCCTCACCAAACCTGTCAGACTCCAACAGCCCTTCACGAGCCTCCATCCAGAGCCTGTTTCCTTTAATTGTATTTATCTCTCCATTATGAGCCATTGTTCTGAATGGCTGCGCTAAATCCCATGTAGGAAAGGTATTTGTACTAAATCGAGAGTGAACCAAAGAGATAGCACTTTTCATTTTACTATCCCCCAAATCGGGGAAGTACTGCCCCAACTGTTCGGGAGTTAACATTCCCTTGTAGATAAATATTTTTGATGAGAGACTCGGAATATAGAATCCCTCTCTGTCGGTCAGGTCTGATTGGGATATTCTGTTTTCTGTCACCTTTCGAGCAATATAAAGCTTACGTTCAAGTGTATCCTGTTCAAAGTTACCCTTGATAAACACCTGCTTTATTATAGGCTCCGCTCTTGATGCTATCTCACCAATCACACTGCTGTTAACTGGCACGTCGCGATAACCTATCAGCTCAAGTCCCTCCTCTTTGATTGATTTTTCAAGAGTATTAGTACAAACCTTAGCCTCATCCTCATTTCTAGGAAGAAAAAGCATTCCTGCACCATACTTACCCTCGGTAGGCAGCTGAAAATTAAATGAGCTGAAAAACTCATGAGGCATTTGAATCAGGATACCTGCTCCATCGCCGGATTTATTGTCAGAACTTTCAGCTCCGCGATGGGTCATGTTAACCAGAATCTCTAATCCGCGTTTTACGATATCACTTGATTTATTGCCTTTGATATTGGCCATAAAACCTATTCCACAATTGTCATGCTCATTTGAGGGGTCATACAACCCCTGAGGTTTTGGAAATCTTTTTTGCATATTATTTTGTCTTTAAAGGAGGAAAACACATCAGTCAATCACTCACGTTGCCATCTTTGAATAAAGAGTATCGATTTCTAATTTATTGCAAGTCCTCCACTTACAATCTAACACTAAAGGTGTAATGAGATTTAGAAATCGAACACGAAAGTAGCTTAAATTATCCTTTTTTCCAATTTGAACTGACAAAAATCATGACTTTTGTCAGTAGCAAAAGGTGGCTTCGGCTGCGCTCAACCACGCTCTGTACAACTTCGCTTAGGCATCGTATGTTTGGCTGTAATCGGCATACGTCGGGTTCACCCAGCCTACGTTATCGGCAGGGACGGGAGATATCGTTACTACGGAACTCTTTTTTTTATCGTACTATCATAAGGGACTTTTTAGATAAATACTCACCTGATAACTTTAAGTCATCTTATGAGTAACATAAACCACTATAACACGGTAGGGTTAAAACCTCCTGTTCTTTATCAGATACAGAAAAAATCTGTAACCAATACTCAGGTGACTGAAAAGTGTAGGAAGAAAACCAAAATAGCGAGTCATAATCCCGAACCTCTCCTTCAGACCTGCTGCAATATTCTGTTTTGTGATACCCCCATCAAGAAAACGTGACAGTACCTGATGAGTATTAACAACTTTGTCTGCATTTTTCATTGCAAGCAGACACCACTCAAAATCTGCTGAAAACCGATACCGGGTATCATACATGGGAGCCACCCTTTTAGAGACGATTATAGATTGATGGCTAACCAGCATTCCATTTCTAAAGTCTCTCCACGACAGCAAGGCGGGAGGGGTCAGCCTTCTGTCTCCAATCTCATTTCCTTCACTGTCTATCATCACAGTATTACCATAGTATACATCGTGAAAAGGAGAGCAGCTTACATTGAATATTCGTTCCAGTGTATCGGGCGAGTAGGCCTCATCACCTGAATTAATAAACCAAAGATAATCACCTGTTGAGAGATTAATCCCTTTGTTCATGGCATCGTAAATTCCATCGTCAGGTTCAGAAATCCATTTTGTCACACTTCCTACATACCTCTTAATAATATCCACTGTGCCATCATCCGAACCTCCATCAACAATAATAAATTCAACATTTGAGTAGGTTTGAGACGCAATGCTTTTAACTGTTTTTTCAATAGAGGAAGCTCCGTTGTAAACAATTGTAATTATTGATATTTTCGGAAGTGTGGGCATTAAATTTTTTATAATTAAGTGGGTTATAGTTCAATGCGAACGGCTATTCAACAACTTCTCGTACAATTCAACATACTGCCCGGCAACTATTTTACCATCATACTCCTTAAGTACTTTATTTCTGGCATTCGCACTCATCTTATCAATATCCAACAGAAAAAGAGTTTCATAAATTCCGGTTGCCAGACTTAAAGCATTTCTCCCCTCAGCCAGAAATCCTGAGTGTTTATGCTCAATCATCTCAGGCACTCCTCCTGTGCAGAAACCAACCACCGGTGTACCACAAGCCATCGACTCCATAACTGTATTGGGAAGATTATCCTGCAATGATGGCAAAACGAAGATGTCAGATGCACTATACAATTTTACAATTTCTGAGATATCAGAGATAAAATTCATACGATGAATAGTGAATGGAATACTATCCTTCGTCTCCTGCGATATCTTTCCAAAAACCACAATCTCAACATTTTCTTTAAAAACAGGAAAACTCTCAAGCAAAATGTTCAGTGCCTCAAAAAGATAGCGAGCTCCCTTTCGCAAATCGAAGATGTTTGCAGCACCAAAAAGCAGCAGTTTTTTATCGATTGGTAGTCCAAGGTCTTTGCGGCACTCTGTTTTATCCAATGGTTGAAAAACCTCTGTATCTATAGTGTTTGGTATAGATGAGACCTCCTTATTCCTGAACAGAGAACTCTCTGATGATAGAGCACGTAACCATTTACTACAGGCAACGGGGTGAAGTAACACGTTACTGTAAAGCTCCTTTTTGAAAACAAACTGCTTGGCAGAGAGGTCATTTTTAGCAGGCTTCTTCAGTATGGGACAGAACGAACATCTCTCCAAAAACTCCAAACATGTACCTGCATAGTGACAACCACCGGTAAAGGACCACATATCGTGCTGTGTCCAAACAACAGGCTTACCTGTTTCAAAAAGTTTTTCGAGCCCTTTAAGCGAAATATACCCCTGATTAATCCAATGGAGGTGAATAATATCGGCATCCCGTACCAGAGGATGTTCCGAAATATCAACCCCAATATTAGCCGGTGAATATGCATATCTTAAAACTGCATTTTTCTCGTAAGGTAAAAACGTGAGTCGTTCATACACAAACCGTGCAAACGATTTAGCCCTATGCACCCTTCCTGCACCAATAGCAACAACGCCCTCTGCATCAGTTTTCGCATCCTGAACCAACATGTTCGAATCAACCCCAAATTTACGTAATGCAACATTGAGGCGGTTTGCTGCAACAGCTGCACCACCCACAATATCACTATTGTTAATATGAACTATTTTCAAAAGGGTTGATTATTAGTTTGTGCCAATAAAAGTAACAACTAATTTCTTCTTTAGAAACTTTAAATGTTAAAAGAATGGTTTAAATCCAATTATCTCTCTAACATCCTTAAGGGTTTTTGATGCACTGGCATGAGCTTTCTCCTTTCCTCTTGCCACAACTTTAGCCAGATAGGCATTGTCAGCTTTTATCTCATTAATCCTCTCCCTTATGGGAGTAGTAAAGGTAATGATATCTTCTGCCAGCTGCTTTTTCAGGTCGCCGTAACGAATCTCACAACTGTTATACTTATCTCTGAAATAGTCAATAGTATCGGTGGTAGAGACAACATCCATGAGTGTAAAAAGATTTGCTATTGGCTCGGGCATCTCTGAGTTTGGTTCGGTAGGACCTGAATCGGTAACTGCCTTCATCACCTTTTTACGTATTGCTTTTGGATCGTCGGCGAGATAGATACCGTTTCCTTCCGACTTGCCCATCTTTCCACTACCATCCAACCCTGGAATTTTAACTAAGTTTTCGCCAAAATTAAATGGCTGTGGAATAGTAAAATATTCGGTATTAAACATACGGTTAAATCGTCCGGCAAATTTACGTGTCATCTCCAGATTTTGCTCCTGATCTTTACCTACCGGCACCTTGGATGCCTGATGAATAATGATATCAGCGGCCATCAGCACCGGATAGGTAAGCAATCCGGCATTTACATTTTCAGGTTGTTTACGAGCTTTATCCTTAAATGAAGTTGTGCGCTCCAGCTCTCCAAGATAGGCATTCATATTGAGTAGTAGAGTAAGCTCTGCTACTTCAGGCAGATCGCTCTGAATATAGAGTGTACTCTTTTCAGGGTCGAGACCTGAGGCCAGATACTCGGCCAAAACCTGTTTCACATTATTGTGCAGATCCTCTGGTGTGGGATGAGTAGTTAAAGAGTGGTAGTCGGCAATGAAAAAGTAGCAGTTATAATCCTCCTGCATCTTCAAAAAATTCCTTACCGCTCCAAAATAGTTCCCTAGGTGTAAATTTCCCGTAGGACGTATGCCGCTAACAACAGTTTCCATGATATATTTTATGTTCTTTTTTTATTAAAAATAATTGAGGGCACAAAAGTGCAAAAAAGTTGGACGTTTATCAAATCGTATTCGAACTTCCGAAACTACGAAGTTGCGATAGAGTTCTTCTATTAACTATTATTGCAATCTCCCCTATTAAAATGGAACCGAGTTATCTCCGGTTACAGATTTCAATATGACACACAAAC
>JALVBA010000187.1 GCA_027010905.1 Marinilabiliaceae bacterium | reverse complement strand
GTATTGGAGCTTACGATGAAGCAAAATATAATAAAGATATTCAACAGATTAAAGATATTCTGAAGGGTAATATCTCCTCAGTTATTAAATATCTAAAAGAGTTAATGGTTACCTACTCCGAAAATATGGAGTTTGAAAATGCAGAGGACATAAAGAGAAGGCTGGAGAGCCTCTCAAAATATCAGGCGAAGTCAACTATTGTTAGTTCTAAAATGAATGATGTTGATGTCTTTTCATTCATTGAAGATGATAGTAGCGGTTACGTAAATTATCTAAAGGTGATGAATGGTGCCATTATCCAGTCTCACACTATGGAATTTAAACGTAAGCTTAATGAACCCAAAGAGGAGATTCTTCAAATGGCTATCTCAGAGGTAAAAAATCGTTCAAAACAACTTGCTAAAGAGATCCTTGTGCCATTTATTCCAATGATTAGTTTTACCGGCTCTTCGTTTATTATTCCTAAAATAGGGGATAAAAGAAAGTTGCTTGATTTATCCGAGCGAAATGTAAAGTACTACAGACTCGAGAAACTGAAGCAGCAGGCTAACTCCAGCAAGTTTACTCGTGATAAGCGTGTTCTAACAACAATGAAGAAGGATCTGAGACTGAACGAACTCCCTGTTCAAATAGAGTGTTTTGATAACTCAAATATTCAAGGTCACTATCCGGTTGCAGCTTGTGTTGTTTTTAAAAATGCAAAACCATCAAAGAGAGAATATCGTCATTTTAATATCAAAACAGTTGAAGGTGCTAATGACTTTGCATCCATGGAAGAGGTTGTTTACAGACGATACAAACGATTACTTGAAGAAAAACTTGCTTTGCCGCAATTAATAGTTATTGATGGAGGAAAAGGACAGTTGGGTGCTACAATGAACTCTCTGCGAAAACTTAAACTTGAAAATAAAATTGCAGTTATAGGAATTGCAAAAAGATTGGAAGAGATATTTTTTCCGGGAGATCCCGTTCCGTTATATCTTGATAAAAACACAGAGACTTTAAAAGTAATTCAACATTTACGAAATGAAGCTCATCGTTTCGGAATAACTTTTCATCGGAACAAACGTTCAGCAGATTTTATTAAATCGGAGCTTCAAAATATTCCGGGGGTAGGAGAGAAGACAATTCACTCATTATTGAAAAATTTTGGCTCACTTAACAAAATAAAGAAGGCTACACTAGAACAGTTGAGTGTAACCTTTGGGAAGAGTAAGGCAGCATTGATTTATAATAGCTTAAAAGAGTAAAAGATTCATATAAGACCTTGATATATAGGAATTAAACACTGTATTGTTAAAGGTGTAAATAAATCAATTATAGAGAAGATATTTTTGCCACTAGTGTCATGTCAGGTATAATATGTCGTAATATATGCCCATCCCGTACCCTTAAATTCCCTAAAGGGAGCCCATGCGCGCAAGCATTTCCCCTTTAAGGGTTAGGGGTGTGGGCAGGATGTAAGAATACGCCTGACATAATAATAGAACACAAAACCGCCTAAAACAGCAGTTGAATCACCTGCTCTTTTGTTATCCATGTTGAGATGGTAGACATTTTACTAAAATGGCTTACAATAGCCTCTCGGTTGTGATTAACCCCTTTAATTGATGTAGCAAATATGTTTAATCTTTTCAAAGTCTCTTCATCTTTACTTTTGAATGACACATCGCTAATAATACCTTTCTCAACTGTTACTTCGGAAGCGACAGTTTGATTATTCAATTTAGTACTACCGGATAGTTTGTATAATGGACTGTAACCCCAGTTCCATTTCCAGGTGTTATATTTTTCCCTAACAAGTTTGTTGATGGCTTTACTCTCTCTTTCAGAAGATAGTTGGCGTAATTTACAATTGGGAAAATATGACTTCAGAAAGCTAAATATGTGCAAGGTGAATTCATCCATTGTCATTTGACGGGTGAGGTGTTGCGAAATATTTGTCACACTACTTCTGACAGACTTAACCGCTTTTCCTTTATATTTTTGCGTATCAGCCTTGAGGCATCTGTTCAGAATCGAAAGGTCTGATGAGAATAGGAGAGTGCCGTGATGCATAGCTTTGGTTTTAAAAATGTGTGATGCCGTTCCGGTTATCTTGTTACCGGCGATACCCAGATCGTGTCTTTTACCAACACTCACAGTTAACCCTAAATTTTCAAGGGCTTTTACAATTGGATTAGAGTGTTTGTCAAAGTCTACGAGACTTCCCCTCTTTTCGTTAGTAATGAAACAGAAGTTGAGATTTCCCAAATCGTGAAACACTGTACCTCCTCCCGACAATCTCCGGTACACAGGAATACCGTTTTTCTGCGTGAAGTTAAAATCTATCTCTGCAATAGTATTCTGGTGCTTCCCAACAATGATAGATGGCTCATTTACATATAGATAGAAAAAATCCTCAAT
>JALVBA010000186.1 GCA_027010905.1 Marinilabiliaceae bacterium | reverse complement strand
TAAGGGTATTAAATTCATTTCGCATAAGAAGACCTTTTTTATTTCAATTATATATAAATGATATTAAAAAAGAGAAAAATATGGCAAATTGTCATACTTTTGCAGGGTGTAGTCCCTGACTACACCATGTTGTGATGTTTTTAATTAATTAAAAATATCAATTTTGTTTTGACGGTGTAGTCAGGGACTACACACACATTATTATTGAGGCACAACCGTAACTCGCAACGATTTAAACCGAGCCGTCATAATCAACTCATCAGCCTCATCTCCAAAGATAGCATTTATCTTAGAACTAGCATGATGAAAAGTAATAAAGAGTGTTCTAGGTTTTACTTTTTTAGTATATTTTACATTAAGTACCGAAGTCTTACCAAACTCTGTTTTTAAAATCACTTTATCGCCAAATTTTCCCTCATCTTCTACTGACGCTAAGAGCGTATCTTCACTATGGTTGTTGTAGAGTTTTGCAGTCTGTTTAGTTTGAGCTGCGTTATTATAGTGTGCCAAAGTTCGCCCTGTGGTTAAGTAGAAACCATCTAATCCATCAGCATAGAACTCTTTATCTAAAATCTCTTGAATCATTCCACGAGGTTCATACTGTTTATAAACATACTTTCCAAGCCCATCGTCGGTTCTAAAATCCAACAGGTGTAAAATTGGGGTATCTTCTAAGTAGACAGGCCACTGCATTCCACGTTTTCGATGACGAGCCAATCTATAGTATTGAGCTCCAGAGAAACGTTTTGGGGCAACTTTGGTTACCTCATCCCAAACTTGTTCAGAGGTTTCATGTTTAAAGTCACCTCCAAGTTTGTTGGTTAGCTCTTTGAGTACCTCCCAATCATCAGGTAAATCACTCTCTACTAAAGGTTGTGAAAGATGAAGCCGTCTCATCGCGTTCACATAAACCCCCGTCTTCTCATAAGCCGACTTCACACCAATAATAATATCGGCTCTTTTCGCAATATCAGTCATAAACAGCTCTTGCACCATAATAAACTCTAAGTTCTCAATTGCTTTGTCTATCTTATTTAGATTTGGGTGAATGTGGGTAATGTCCTCTCCCATATTGAGTAATGCTTTTATCTTCCCCTCTATCATCGCATCTATTAGCTGAGGTGTCATTAACCCCTCAACTTTTGGTTGCTCATAATCAGGTGCAAAGTAAGGTAGACAACCCATATCACATGCCCCTTGAACATTGTTTTGACCACGAAGAGGCATAAGTCCTGCTCCACGTTTTCCTACATTTCCTGTAAGTAATCCCAAGTGGGTAATCGCCATAACAGCGTGAGAACCATCTAAATGTTCGGTAATCCCAAGCCCCCAAAATATCATGGACTTTTTAACAGCATATTCTCTTGCAATATTGGGAATCATCTTTGCCAAATACTCATACCCCTCAATCTTCTCAAAAAACTTAGGGTTGGCGTAAGGGTCATTCAGAATTTTCTCTTTAAATGCATCAAATCCTTTGGTACGGTTGTCAATAAAATCTTTATCATAAATCTCTTCATCTAAAATGACATAGGTCATCATGTTTAACACAAGCAGATTTGCCTCATAAGGAATAATTGCATTATGTTTAGCATACTTCACCATCTTGGTCTCACGCACATCTATAATGGCTAAGTTATTATGTTTTTTTGCCATATCCACTATACGGTTAGAGACAATCGGGTGTGCGTCCATGGTGTTTGAGCCAATTACAAGCATAAATTCACAATCATAAATGTCATCATACGGATTGGTCGCTGCCCCCTCCCCTATGGTAGCTCTCATACCTTTAAGTGATGGTGAGTGACAAACTCTTGCACAGTTGTCAACATGTGGAGAGTCCATCGTTTCACGACAAAATTTCTGAAAAGAGTAAGAGCTTTCACAACTTGTTCTCGCTCCACCAATGGCACAGAAGCTATCACCACCAAAGGTCTTTTTGACCTCGGAGAGTTTCATAGACGCAATCGAAGTTGCTGTATCTAAATCACAAGTCCAAAAGGTATCATCAAAGATTTTCATCTTATCTTCAAATTTAGCTTTAATGGTTGGATTTTTATCTAAAAAGCTTTTACGAATACGTGGCTCACGCACCCTCTCATCTGAGTCAACAAAATCAAACCCAAACTTCCCCTTGATACAAAGCTTCCCTTGAGAAACCACTCCATCTTTTTGGGCATAGATTTTAGTAATCTTATTGTTTTTAACTACCCCTGTAATGTCACAACCCACACCACAATAGGTACAGACACTCTCTATCTCTTTTACGTCAAATTTTGCTGTCATTAAATTGCCCTTGAAGTTTTTAACTTAATTAAGATTATTTTTATCCTATTTTTACTTAAAGTGACGATGATTTAGAGAACTTTTTCTTATAATTAAAGTTTTATAAATAAAATAGGAGTAAAT
>JALVBA010000185.1 GCA_027010905.1 Marinilabiliaceae bacterium | reverse complement strand
AAACAGCTTTAAAGGTATCCTCTTCCAAAGCACCAATAGTTAGCCACAAATCCATCCCCTTTCTGATTTTTCCAACCTCTGTTTCGTCAACCTTACCCTTAAAAATCATATCACCCATATTGGCAACTGTAGCCACCGTTGTTCCGTCGTTGAAAGTGTTACTCTTGATTACAGAATTTCCAACCTCAACCGGAACGGCAAGTATCATTCCGTTAACAGTAGATTTTATGAGTGTGTTTGTTTGAGAGCCCATACTTTTTGTAACACCCTCCTTAATAAGCTGAAGATGATCGTAGGCAGCCTGCTTGTTCTCTTTGGCAGTTTCAAACCTTAGTTTCTCAGCGAGATATTCTGATTCGGGTACCACACCATTGTCATACAGCTCCTTTTCCCGCTTGTACTCAATCTCAGCATTTTTAAAGTTTATCTCAGCTATACGGAGTTGTGATTCGGCACTGTTTACCTGAATCATCTCAGGGATAATCTGAATCTTGGCAATCAAATCGCCTTTATTTACCATAACCCCCGGTTCAACATACAGCTCCTGAATAATACCTGACTCCTGAGGTTTTATCTCGATCTCTTTACGAGGAACAACGGAGCCGGTAGCAACTGTTTTCTCAACAATATCCCTGTAGGCAGGTGTTTCTGTTTTGTATACTACCGGATCGGATTGTGACTGTTTGTAAAGGTAGTAGAACACCCAAATTACTAATCCGATAAAAATTAATAGTAGCGCAATTTTTAGTATTTTTTTCATCATTTAAAATTTATTATTTGACTAACACATCTACCCTGAAGCATATAGTGCCTATTTTAAGTTCACGTTTTTTAATCTAACCATTAAGCCCTGAGCCCTGTAATAATAGAAATTATTCATGCCTAAGAGCCTCTATCGGTTTTATCTTCACTGCTTTTCGGGCAGGTATCAACCCTGCTATAACACCTGTAATTATAAGAATAGCCAGTGCACTCACGGCAATGAATATTCCTATTTCAGGATTAATGAAGAATACCTTCTCTTCGCTACCACCTGCCGCGTTGGCCTGATTAATGAGCATACTTACCAGACTCAGAACCATTGTTCCAAAAGCAAGACCAACAAATCCGGCAACTGTAGTCAGGAAAACCGACTCAGAGATAATCTGACCTATTATAACTTTTGGTCCGGCACCAATAGCCCTTTGGATGCCAATCTCTTTTGTTCGTTCATTAATTATCACCAACATTATATTACTAACCCCAACAGCTCCGGCTATCAATGTCCCTATACCCACAATCCAGATAAGCAGGTCGATACCAAGGAAGACATATCCAATCGTCTTAACCTCTTTTTCAAGATTGAAGTTCCCAACAGCCTCTTCGTCGTCGGGTGATATTTTATGTTGTTTCTTCAAAACAGCCACAACCTTATCCAGTACATGGGCAACCTCATGCCCCTTTTTGGCAGTCATTGCAAAGTAGTGAACCCTGTCGCCATAATTAAATGTGTGTTGCATTGTTGTAAATGGCAGATAGATACTCTCCTTCTTGTCAGAGCCAATATTGATTTTTGGGTTCTTCGACCTGAATACCCCCACAACCATGAAGTAGACTCCGTTTATACGCAGATATTTACCAACAGGATCTTCGTTATTCTCTTTATCAAACATCACCTCGTAAACTCTCTCCCCTATGATGCAGACTTTGCGTTTCAGTTTGATGTCGTTATCATTGATAAATCTGCCGAAAACCATTGTGCTGGGGTCAATCTTCTGGTACGATGGGTAATCACCATTAATGCTGAAAGCGGCTGACTTTTCATCTCGTACCACATTCTCACCCCTGTTAAGTTTCCACCCTGATAGTCGGGGAGCAATTATATCCAGTTCCGGAACCTGATCTTTTAATGTTTTAATATCCCTGTTTGTAAAATTCCAGTCACGCCCTCTTTTAAACCCTTTGTACGGTACTGTTGTATTCTCACTCCAGACAAAAGCACTATTGGTAGCAAAATCTTTAACCCCCTCGTAAACTCCATTCTTCAAGCCATTGCCGGAGCCAATCATAACCACAAGCATGAAAATACCCCAAAACACCCCAAACGCGGTGAGAGCACTTCGCAACTTGTTCTTTTTAATTGCGCTAAATATTTCCTGCCATCTGTCTCTGTCAAACATTGAGAAGCCCTTTAGTATCTCCCCCAAAGGGGAACGTTTTTCTTGTACCTTTATTCATCATGTAATGCTTCAATTGGTTTTATTGCTGCGGCTCTTTTCGCCGGCACATAACCGGCAATTAGCCCTGCAAGAATAAGCACTAGTGTTGCTGTAACAGCTATGTTAAAATCGGCTGAAGGATGATTAAAAATATAGTTCATCTGATCAGCACCTCCCTCAATCATGCTTGTGATAATTTTATCCAGAATAAACAG
>JALVBA010000184.1 GCA_027010905.1 Marinilabiliaceae bacterium | reverse complement strand
TCAGCAAGAAATTGTTCTTGATTAGTGAATTGAGGAATTCCATTTAGCTCTTTTTGATTTAATATATTATCAGTAGATATTTCATCCTGACAAGAATTAAACAATAATCCTAAAATTGCCCCCCCCATAACAGGCTGACAGTCAGCTTGTTAAAATTGACGGTTGTCTTTTTCATTTTTTATAAATTTAATTGATTAATAAACGGCTGCAAATATAGAGAAAATATTATTTATTCAAAACGTATCCTAGTAAAACTTACATATCTTCATAAAAAAGACATTCAGAAACAAAAAACATCTCATTTTTTATAACTTTACATCCGTATAAAAATTGAACTATGATAACACAGGACCAGATAAAAGACTTCAGTGAACGCGACATTGCGTTAAGGGGGTATCTTTGACATCGACAACAGAAAAATAGAGATTGAAGAGGAGGAGTTACGTAGTCAGGCTCCGGGATTTTGGGATGACTCAAAAGCGGCTGAAGCTGCCATGAAGAGACTCCGCGAAATAAAGAGCTGGGTCAACGATTGGGATGAGGTACACACAGCCACGGAAGACCTGAAAGTAATTTATGACTTCTTTAAAATGGAAGAGGCCGAAGAGAGCGATGTAACAGAGCAGTATGAACTGACAAAGGAGCTTATTGAAAAACTGGAGCTGAAGAATATGCTTCGCCGTGATGAGGATAAGCTCGGGGCACTACTGAAAATAAATGCCGGAGCCGGAGGTACGGAGAGTCAGGATTGGGCAGAGATGTTAATGAGGATGTATCTGCGATGGGGCGAAGCACACAACTACAAAGTAAAAGAGGTAAATTATCAGGCAGGTGACGAGGCGGGAATAAAGACAGTCTCCATCCAGTTTGAAGGCGACTTTGCTTATGGATACTTGAAGAGTGAAAACGGAGTGCATCGTCTGGTGAGGCTCTCTCCTTTTAACGCAGCCAACAAGCGAATGACCTCATTCACTTCTGTTTTTGTAGCCCCTCTGATTGACGATACTATTGAGATTGAGGTTAACCCGGGAGATATATCTTGGGAGACTTTTCGTTCAGGTGGTGCAGGAGGACAAAATGTGAATAAGGTTGAGACCGGTGTACGGCTGCGACATGCCCCAACCGGTATTACAATCGAGAATACCGAATCACGCTCACAGCTGGGAAATAAGGAGAATGCCATGCGCCTGCTAAAATCGCAACTATACGAATTGGAGCTACGAAAGAAGATGGAGAAACAGAATCAGCTTGAATCACAGAAGAAAAAGATTGAGTGGGGCTCACAGATTCGTTCATACGTACTGCAACCCTACAAACTGGTGAAGGATGTGCGCACAGGTCATGAGACTTCTAATGTAAGTGCCGTGTTGGATGGCGACCTCGACGGTTTCATCAAAGCCTATCTGATGGAGTTTGGTGCTGACGAGGTGTATGGATAAGTGATTGCACTATCTTTTCACCGGTTTGAGAGGATACAGAAAAGAGTGATTACCAAATCATAAACTTTTACTGTTTTGAGTTGTTAACTATCATATAAACAATAAAACGGTTCTATATGCAATGTAGTAGATAATACTTTTAACCTGAATAATTCATCACGCAAAGACGCAAAAGCGCAAAGTGAAGATAAAGAGCAAGATGACAAATCAAATTGATTGAACTTACTAATATTGAACATTTTGTGTGTAAGTCATTAATTCACTTACTCTTTGCGACTTAGCGCCTTTGCGAGAAAATTCATGAATAATGAAGATTAAACTCCGATAATGAAAATAACACTTACTTTAAATCTTAAAATGCCATGATACAAATACTACACAACCCCAGATGCGGAAAAAGCCGTGCCGGATTAAAGTTCTTACAAGAGAGAGGTATTGAGCCGGAAATAATAAAATACCTCGATGAGACTCCATCAGCAGAGGAGTTTAAATCCATCCTTAAAAAGATGAATGCCAAACCAACCGATGTTCTTCGCAAGAATGAATCAATATTTAAGGAGAACTACAAAGGTAAAGAGTTCAGCGAGGATGAGTGGATAGAGATTATGGTAAGCAATCCTAAACTCATTGAACGCCCTATCGTCATTAATGGTGACAAAGCTGTACTTGGCCGTCCGGCTGAGGATATTGAAAAGGTGTTGTAGTGAGTTTATTATTAATCGGGATTAATTATTAGCTAATCGCCTAATTGTATTTGCCTTAATAATTGTAGTCGCAGAAAGGCTCACAATCACAAAAAGCGAGACAAACACATTAGCTATGTCAAGTTCATTCTATACAATTTATATGGCCTTAAATGGCTGTTAACTACCCTGTTATGCTCAATACTCAATTAACGAATGAACCTCATAACCCTCTATTCTCTCTATCCCATTCAAAAAAGTAAGGTTAATCAAAAAAGATATTTGAACGATTTCGGCATCTGTCTTTTCTATCAGCTTGCAGGCCGCTTGTATCGTGCCACCTGTAGCCAACAGGTCGTCATGAATAAGCACCTTATCACCGGACGTCAGGGCATCTTTGTGTATCTCAATGGTATCAGTACCATACTCAAGATCATAAGTTTCTGCGATTGTTTCGGCAGGTAGTTTGCCCTTTTTCCTTACCGGTACAAACCCCACTCCTAACTTTGCTGCTAATGCTCCTCCAAAAATAAATCCTCTTGATTCAATCCCTACAATCTTAGTTATACCTCTATCTTTAGCAAGACGGTATAGCTTTTCCAGTGTTTCAGAGAACCCGTCAGCATCTTTAAGCAGGGTTGTAATATCTTTAAATACTATTCCCTTAATAGGAAAGTTCTCAACATCTCTTATCAGTTTATCTAATTCCATCTCCAAATACCTTTAATGGTTATTCTTTATAATTGTCCCAAACTTAACACTTATTTCGGAAACTTAATTCGTTAAAAACGGCCTTTTAACATAAGTGAGAGAATTGATTGTCTCTGCTCCCTTTAGGGTCGGGGTAATCAGAGATAATCATTTCTGGGATTACAGAACCATAAGAAGACCAAAAGCATTCTATTCAATAAAAAGATTGACATTAAAAAAGTAAAATGTTAAATTGTCATTAACAGGATTTCATTTTTCATCCGATGAAAAACCTATGTCTCATTATCGTCTTAACGGGGATATCTCTTTCTCCGATAGTTTGTGCTCAAGATTTCAATTTTTCAGGAGTGCCGTCACTCTCCTTAGGCCATATTCGCTCAGTGGAGAGGAATTCTTTCTCACCATTGTCGAATCCAACAGGCGTAACGAAACTTAAAACTGCCGGATTTGCAATCTCCTATATCAGTCCATATACAATAAAAGAGTTAAGTAATCGCTCAATTACCGGCACAGCACCAACCGGCCTTGGGCATTTATCGTTGTTATTCTCACAATCGGGATACTCCCTAAGTCTGCTTAACAGGTACGGGCTATCCTACGCGCGCACCTTTGGAAAACATGTTTCCGCAGCATTTCAGTTCAACGGACTGACACACAAAATTGAGGGTACAGAGACCTATGGCGGATTCTTCACAACATTAGGAGTACAATTTTTTCCTTCGGCGAAAGTTGAGTTGGGGTTCTACATTCAAAATCCTGAGCAGTCAAAAATATCATATCCCGACCGAAAAGTATTAATCCCGGTGCTTTATGTTGCAGGCCTGAATTGGCATCCGCTCAATTATCTCTCCTTAATGGTTGAGATGGAGAAAGACCAGCAATATGACCCTCAGTACAAATTTGGGATTGAAATTCAATCGGTTGATATTTTAATCTTGCGAGGTGGTGTGAAAGGTAGTCCTGTTGAACTATCGTTTGGGGCAGGAACGAAATGGCGATTTATTGTTGTTGACGTTGGTATGTCGTACCACCAACAGTTGGGGGTTACTTCAGGGGTTTCGCTGACAATATCATTACAAAAGAAACTGGATAAAAAAGCAGAGAAATGAAAAGGATGTGGCTAACAATTCTATTGTTGTCAACACCGGCCATCACAACAGCTCAAAAGCTAACAGATGTGCGGCAGGCAATTACTGACCTACTTGAACCTCTGGCTGAAAAACAGCTTGTACAAGAGGATTACTCCGAGCTGCTCGACGATCTGGTCTACCTCTATGAAAATCCGCTAAACCTCAACTCAGCAACAAAAGAGGAGCTTGAACAAATCCCATTTCTAAGTGATTACCAAATAGAAAACATTCTGTTTTATGTCTACAACAACGGACCCCTGTTGACCATCTATGAGTTAAATGCAGTTGAGGGATTACCCATTGAAACAATCAGGCAGATTATCCCATTTCTGACTGTTGCTCCGATTGTAGATTCTGAAAAGAGAAAACCAAAACTTAATGGAGAATTCATTATTCGTGGTAGAACAACAGTGCAGACCCCAAAAGGATATCTTGCTCCTAACGACTCTACCCCTCCTGTTTATTCCGGCTCGCGCGAAAGAGTCTACACTCGAATTCAACTGAACTACGGCAACAGACTGTTTGCAGGCTTTACTTTAGAGAGAGATCCGGGAGAGCCAATGTTCAACAGGCAAATAGCTGTAATGGATTTTATGTCGGGGTACATTATGCTTAAACCAACCGGTGTGATAAAAAAGATTATCATTGGCGATTACAAAGCATCTTTCGGACAGGGGGTAGGAGTATGGACAGGTTTGGCTTTCTCAAAAAACTCCAATGTAATTGATATTCGTCGCAGGGCAAAACAGCTTGACAAGTACTCCTCAGCAAACGAAAACTCCTACTTAAGAGGTGTAGCAGCAGAGCTTGAAATTAACAAGTTTCAGCTTCACCTTTTCGGGTCGTACAAAAAAAGTGATGGTACCCTTTTTGGCTTTTCCGGAATATCTTCGATACGGCAGGATGGCTACCATCGTACAGTAACAGAGCTCAGCTACCGAAAAAATATCACTGAAACAACATTCGGAGGTGTGGCTTCGTGGCAATCGGGTAGCATTAAGATTGAGGCAGGCCAAACATATTGGAGAATAGACAGACCCTTGATTCAAGAGGGTTCTCTGTACAAAATTCTCTCCTTCTCCGGTGACAGTCTGTTCACAACCTTTACGAACTACAGCTGGTTTGGCCATAAGGTGATACTGTTTGGCGAGATTGCACTTCAGAATTTTAACAACTTTGCCCTCTATCAGGGGTTAACATATTCACCCGGTGCAGATGTGAAACTTGCCCTGAACTATCGCAACTACAGCAAATCACACCTCTCTGTCGTCTCCAATCCCTTTGCCGAATCCTCAACTATTAACGGAGAGAGCGGCTTGTACATGGCACTCTCGTGCAGCCCTTTCCCAAAACTCACAGTGGATTCATACTTCGATATTTTTTGGTATCGTTGGTTGAAATTCAGAACAGATGCCCCAACAACGGGCAATGACTACCTTCTGCAGACAGACTACTCTTTTACTCACAACCTATCTCTTTTAATGAGGTACAAGTTTTCTAACAAGGAGCGAAACAGACTTTTTTATGTGGGAAATAAGTTCCCGTTAACATCTCAAAAAACTAACTCTATACGACTACAGTTAAATTACTCTTTTGAACAGTCATGGCGATTGCAGTCGCGAATAGAGCAACTCTTTTTTGATGAAGCTAGGGGGCATAAATCAAAGGGATTTCTGATATATTTGGATATAAAACACTCTTTCTGCAAAGATAAACTCGCAACCAATGTAAGGTTTACCCATTTTGACACTAATGATTTTTACAGTCGGATATACGCATGGGAGACTGATGTACTGCACGCTTTCAGTATACCATTCTATTCAGGCTCCGGAGTCCGGTTCCTTTTTAACTTGTCATTTAAGCCCACAAGTAGACTGCAATTTTGGTTCAGGTTGGCAAATACATATATGCCGGATGTCAGTAGTATAGGTTCAGGATACAATATGGTGGAGGGAAACAATCATATAGAGGTTAAGCTTCAGGTAAAATGCCGGTTTTAAAACTCCTGTATTATAATAAATTAAATGGTTTCGCTCGCAGTGAGGTTTTCACTACCTGTTCATCTGATGTGCCGCTAAATTCATTGAGTTGACCCCCACGCGCTAACGCTTCGTTGACCCCACTCCGGCGGTGACGAACGAAGGTTTACCTAACCTAAAACTTCGAATCGACCGCAGGTCATTCGAACATTAAAGGCTTTAACGCGCAATTCTCATCTACCTTCCACCGATAATAATCAGTTCCCCACCTCCGACAGAAATTTTATCCTTATCATTCGGATGTCCTCCTCTGAATACTCATCTTCCCCTAACTCTTCCAGAGCATCACTAATAGAATCCGTCTCGGCATCCTCCTTAAAATAGTAGTAAATATCATCCTGATGATCTTCGTCCATCACCTCATCAATGTAGTAATCAATATTCACCCTCGTTCCGGAATATACTATCGACTCAATCTCTTTCAGCAACTCTATTACCTGCATCCCTTTAGAATCAGCAATGTCTTCAAGCGACATCTTGCGGTCGATACTCTGAATTATTTGAATTTTAAGTTTCGATTTATTGGCCACCGACTTAACAACCATATCCATCGGCCGGTCAATCTCATTCTCTGTTACATGCTTCCCTATTAATGAGATAAACTCTTTACCAAAACGTTTGGCTTTCCCACTACCAACTCCGGGGATATTCTGGAGCTCTTCCATCGTTGCCGGATAGTAGGTTGCCATAGCCTCTAAAGAGGGATCCTGAAAAATTACAAATGGTGGGAGATTAAGTCTCCTCGACAAGTCTTTCCGTAAATCCTTTAGCATACTAAACAACACATTGTCAAGAACTGCTGTTCCTCCAGATACTGTTTCCTCTTCTATAGTATCATAGTCATGATCTTTAGCCAGCATTATTGAAGTAGGCTTTTTAATATACTCATGCCCTTTTTCACTCATTTTCAACAATCCGTAATTCTCAATATCCTTATCCAATAGATTGTTTACTAATGCCTGTCGAATAACAGCATTCCAATATTTATCATCATTTTCACTACCCTTGCCAAAAAATGAGGCTTCGTGATGCTTATATGATTTAACAGCTGAAGTGGCATGTCCGGTTAATACATCAATAACATAGTCTGCTTTAAACTTCTCTTTCAGGTTGATAACCATTTTTAGTACCTCTACAATACTCTCCTTGCCCTCAAACAACTCTTTCGGTGTAACGCAATTATCACATGTTTCGCAATTTTCAACTTTATACTTTTCTCCAAAATAGTGCAACAGCACTTTCCTGCGACATAACGATGACTCTGCGTATGCCACAGTCTCTAACAGTAGTTGTTTACCAATCTCCTGCTCAGCCAAAGGTTTACCCTGCATAAACTTCTCAAGCTTCTGTATATCCTTATAGCTATAGAAAGCAACACACCTGCCCTCACCACCATCACGGCCGGCCCGACCTGTCTCCTGATAGTAACCCTCCAAACTTTTCGGCATGTCATAATGAATAACCAGACGAACATCCGGCTTATCAATCCCCATCCCGAAAGCAATTGTAGCAACAATAACATCCACCTCTTCCATCAAAAACTTATCCTGATTTGAAGCTCTGGTTGCTGCATCCATACCTGCATGGTACGCAAGAGCCTTTATTTCGTTCACCAACAGTGTTTCAGCAAGTTTTTCAACTTTCTTCCGGCTCAGACAATATATAATAGCCGACTTCCCCTGATTATTCTTAAGTATCTTTATTATCTCTTTCGTTGCTTCCTTTTTTGGCCTCACCTCATAAAAGAGGTTTGGACGATTAAACGACGATTTATAGACGCGGGCAGTCAGCATCCCCAGATTTTTTTGAATATCGTGCTGCACCTTTGGTGTAGCCGTAGCCGTTAATGCAATTACCGAAGCAACACCAATCTCATTAATTATCGGTCTTATTCTTCGGTACTCAGGCCTGAAATCGTGTCCCCATTCTGAGATACAATGGGCTTCATCAATAGCATAAAAAGATACTTCAATCTTCTTCAAAAACTCGATATTCTCCTCTTTAGTTAACGATTCCGGTGCAACATATAATAATTTTGTCTTTTTTTGTAGCACATCCGATTTAACCTGCTGAATAGCGGCTTTGGTTAAAGAGGAGTTCATAAAATGCGCTACACCGTCATCCTCACTAAAATTGCGCATGGCATCTACCTGATTCTTCATCAGTGCAATTAGTGGTGATATAATAACTGCCGTTCCCGGAAGAATTATAGCCGGTAGCTGATAACATAACGACTTACCTCCCCCTGTTGGCATCAATACAAAAGTATCATTACCATCCAGAACATTTATAATAACATCCTCCTGATTCCCCTTAAAAGTGTCAAACCCAAAATGCTTTTTCAGATATGCATGCAGGTCAACTTTTTGTTTACTCATAGCAATTCTCTATTTCATCAATATTTGAAAGTACTCAATTTTGTTGTTTAAAACAAAAAAACAGAAAAGAATATTGAACAATTAGAATTAAAGAGGTAATAATTTAAAAATCATTCCTAATTTTGGGGCATATTGAAAATAGAG
>JALVBA010000183.1 GCA_027010905.1 Marinilabiliaceae bacterium | reverse complement strand
ACTCTATACAACTTGTAGTTTTCTTATCGTTCAAAGATAATATTTTAGTTTTATAATCTGTGGGATTTTCTTTAAATATTTCAAGGTATATCTCGTGTCTTTTTCCAACAGCATAGTATGGTGTTTAAACATACTTTACTATCTTTGAAAATCAATAATGAGCCTGAAAAAAACATATATCCTCACTCTGGTTATAATATTGCTGAATAGTTCGGCTAATCTCTTTTTGGCTAATAATTACTTTTACAAGATTGAAAAAAAATATACTATCAGCGGATATATAAAAGACGCAACAACCGGAGAGAACTTGCCCGGAGCTACTGTTTATATTAATGAGGCAGGAACCGGAGCTGCTGCAAACTCATATGGTTTCTACAGTATATCTCTTAAACCAGGAGCATACAACATGGTTGTTACATTTTTAGGATATGTGGCTAAAGAGGTAGAAATTGACATTTCTGAGGATAAAACAATGAATATACTTCTCGACCCAAAGTCGGAAGAGTTAAGCGAGATAATTGTCAGCTCAAAGCAGAAGAGCCAAAATATTATTTCTCCTCAAATGGGTACAGATAAACTTACAAACAGAGAGATTAAGATGGTGCCTGTATTAATGGGGGAGACTGATTTGATTAAGGTTCTTCAGCTGCTTCCCGGGGTTCAGGCATCGAGTGAAGGCTCAAGCGGATTTAGTGTGAGAGGGGGCAATCCCGATCAAAACTTAATTCTTTTGGATGAGGCAACGGTATACAATGCAGGGCATTTTTTAGGGTTCTTCTCCGTTTTTAATAATGATGCTATTAAAAGTGTTGAACTTTTCAAGGGCGATATTCCTGCCCGAAGCGGAGGTCGGCTATCCTCGCTTCTTGACATCAGGATGAAAGATGGAAACAACAAGAAGTTTTCCGGCTCGGGAGGGTTGGGAACAATTTCATCAAGGCTGACATTGGAAGGGCCTATTGTAAAAGAAAAACATCATTCATTGTTAGTGGTCGACGTTCGTATCTCGATCTTTTTATCCCTCTGTTTGGGAAAGAGAAGATGAAGGATACCAAGATATATTTTTATGATTTTAACGCTAAGCTTAATCACACCATCAACAATAATAACCATATCTATCTGAGTGGATATTTTGGGAGAGACATTTTTAAAAATGACTTCTCAGAGATGAGTTTCGGAAATAAGACCTTTACTACCAGATGGAATCATATCTACAATCCTAAACTCTTCTCAAACATCACATTTATAAATTCGAATTATGATTACGGTCTGGGTACCGTTGAGAGTGGAGCAAACTCATTTGAGTGGAAATCGAACCTTAAGGACTGGAGCCTGAAGTCCGATTTTAACTACTTCGCAAACACATCAAACACCATAAATTTTGGCGGACAAACAACATACCATAGAATAATGCCGGGGCACGCATATGGCAAAGGTGAAAATGAGATGGACAATGAGATAAAAATCCCTGAAGCCAACTCGCTCGAACACGCTATTTATATTTCAAATATCCAAAAAATAACATCCCGTCTGTCGGTTAAATATGGATTACGTTACTCTTTATTTCAAAATATTGGAGAGGGTATTTTGTATCACTACGATGATGAAAACAATGTGACCGGTGAAGAGGAGTATAAGAGAGGTGAGGTCTATAACACCTATCACGGACTGGAGCCGCGTATAGGAATAAACTACACTCTAACTGCATCCACTTCAGTAAAAGCGGCCTACTCCCGCACCCGGCAATACCTGCACATGGCAAGTAACTCCACATCATCATCTCCACTTGATATCTGGCTCCCCTCTTCCCCAAATATCAAACCTCAGATTTCTGACCAGTTTTCATTGGGATGGTTTAAAAATTTTGCCTCTAACCGTATTGAAACATCCATAGAAGCTTTCTATAAAAAGATGAAAAACACCATTGACTTTAAAGATCATGCAGAGCTGTTGCTTAATGAACATCTCGAAGGAGAATTGAGATTTGGAAGGTCATGGTCGTACGGAGCTGAGTTTTTAGTCAAATTCAATCTTGACAAATGGAATGGTTGGGTTGGTTATACATGGCTTAAAGCTGAACGGGAGATTATAGGCATTAACGGTGATAAGCCCTACCTGTCGCCATACGATCATACTAACGATATTAGTATTGTGATAAATCGTAAGATAAACGAACGCTCTTTCTTTGCAGCCAACTGGGTGTTCTACACCGGATCGCCTGTTACATTTCCGGTGGGAAGATATGAGTCGGGTGGAGTAATTGTACCGCTCTATTCGGAACGAAATACTGAGAGAATGCCTAATTATCACAGGTTGGATATCTCATACACGCTGAAAGGAAGAAACAAGAAAAAGAGAAGGTGGCAGGGCGAATGGGTATTTTCGGTGTACAATGCCTACTATAGTAAAAATGCATGGGTAATTAATTTTGTAAACGACGATGACACCCCCTATGAGATGCATGCAGAGATGATTTATCTCTTCTCCATTATTCCGGCAATTACATATAATTTTAAGTTCTGATTATGAAGGTTAAAAATGCAATATTAGCTACTGTTCTGCTACTCCTCCTCTACAACGGATGTACTGAGAGAATAGACTTAGATTTAAAGAACAGTTATCCCAGATTAGTTGTTGAAGGTTCCATTACTACCGACACAATGATTCATTTTGTACGTCTTTCTCTCTCGGGAGATTTTTTTGCAAATGAACGTATGCCTGATGTAATGGGTGCTAAGGTTTCTATTTTTGATGGCACAGAAACAATCATACTGAAAGAGTTAACAACCATGACGGGTTATTATATTACACCCTCAACGTTCTATGGTATTCCGGGACGAACATACACTTTAAAGATAGAGAATGTTGATATCAACAACGATGGTATAAAAGAGAGTTATTCGGCTGAGAGTTACCTGAATCCTGTTACTAAAACAGACTCTGTAGATCTTGAATATGAGAATAATTTTGAACTGTGGAAAGTACTACTTTATGCTAACGAACCTACTGATACCGCAAATTTCTACATGTTTAATCTTATAATTAACGACACTGTATATACTGGCCAATTAACAGAAGCAACCATTGCCGATGACCGTTTTTTCGACGGTAACTATGCCAATGGGGTTTGGGTTCATAGTATATATGATGATGACGAATCGCTCAATCTTACTCCCGGAGATACCATAACTCTTATTATGAGTGGTATTTCTGAAGATTTTTATAACTATATTATTGCACTTCAGACTGAAACGCACATAAGTGTACCTCTCTTTAGCGGCCCTCCGGCTAACCTTCCCGGAAACATCAGTAATGGTGCATTAGGGTTTTTTAGAGCATACTCAAACTCCTACGGGTATACTATCTTCACAGGTGAGAAATAGGGGGTGGCCATTGTTAATGCAGGTTAGTGCCGATAATTCTCATAAACTCTTCTCTGGTTGCCTTATTTTTCATAAATGCACCGGTAAAGTCGGAGGTGGTAGTTACTGAGTGTTGTTTCTGCACTCCTCGCATCTGCATGCACATATGCTGAGCCTCAATCACAACGGCTACTCCAAGTGGATTCAGGGTATTCTGAATACAATCTTTTATCTGTGTTGTCAACCTCTCCTGAACCTGTAGGCGTCGTGCATAAGCCTCTACAACACGGGCAATTTTACTAAGGCCGGTGATATGATGACGTGGAATATATGCAACATGAGCTTTCCCAAAAAATGGCAGCATGTGATGTTCACACATTGAGTACATCTCAATATCTTTCACAACCACCATCTGACGGTAATCCTCCTTGAACATGGCCGATTTAATTATCTCCTCAGGATCCATACCATATCCCTGAGTCAGAAACTGCATCGCTTTGGCAACCCTTAGTGGGGTTTTTTGCAACCCCTCTCTTTCGGTATCTTCGCCTATGAGTTTAAGAACATTATAGTAATTACGGCTTAACTCTTCGGTAGTTGCATCATCAAAAGATTCAATTTTAGAGTAGCCTCCTTTATCGCCATTTAAAGTAAATTCCATAAGTAAGTATTATAAACAGATACAAAGATGCTCATTTTTTAGCAATACAAAAAAAGGCTAAATGTTATTTTGAGGTACTACGAGATAATGTCACTTTTTATTGATTCAATACTACACTATTTTTCCTTCTGTTCTTTGTAGAGGTTAATCAGAAATCGCATCTCCTTTTGGTTTAATTCATAAGCCTCAGATGCTTTAGTGACCTGCTTTCTCACATTTGGCGAAACATACATGGTATAGGCTGTTCGTCTTTCAGTACTGGGGCCAAACATATCATCAGGTGATATCTGTCCTTTATAAACATTTTTACGCGTTTGCTCTGCAATAACCATGTTTTGATTCTGCTCTGCATCCATCTTCTTTGGCACTGTAGTTAATGCCTTGTAAGTAGAGGCTTTTACATTGTAATTGCCATTTACCATTTCGGGAGTAACAATCAGAGGCATATATTTTGCTTCTGCCATCAGTTGTTGGTAACGTGGTATTATAATTACTTCCGATAACTGAATAGTATCTCTTGATAAAAATACACCAACAAGATAATTGTCCTGATCTAAGGTGTCGTCAACAAGAATGTATTTGTCCTTGTAACCTAAGTATGAAAACTTGATTACATCCCCCTGCTTAGTCCATGCGTGGAACTCGCCCTTATCGTTTGATGAGTAGTGGATAGTACCTAAAGTATAAATAGCATTCGAAAGTGCTGTCAAGCTATCGTTATCAAATATTACTCCCGATAAAAATATTGAATCCCTCTCGTATGATTGCGCCTGAACCTGAACATCCAATACAAAAATCAATAATATCAAATAGAAAAGTGAAGTTTTCATAGTAAGAAGTTTTTAAGTAATCGTTAAAAGTATAACAAACAATCTCCCTGTTTGGTTGAGAAGAAAAGGAAGTTTTATACGTCTCATTCAGATAATTATCTCCTCAGTCTTCACAACCTCCTTTGGTTTGCCAAGTGCTACAATATGCAATATACTAAAAGGGAGACCTAAATATACTAAATTAGTAATTAAGTCTCCCTGTTCTAATCGTTTTGTTGAATGTGAAAATGTTTTAACTCCTAACCCCGCCATGCGGAACTTCGCTATCGCTCAACATCCCCACATCATATGTCCTTACATCCAAACGTCCTAATATCTTCCACCAACTATATCCCAGTCAATTACTTTCCAGAAATCGGCAATATAGGCAGGTCTCTTATTTTGTTTGTCGAGATAGTAGGCATGTTCCCAAACATCACATGTGAGGATAGGCTCTACCCCTGTGCGAAGAGGATTTCCTGCGTTACTCTCTTTTACAATCTCCAATGAACCGTCACTCTTTTTAACCAACCATGCCCAACCTGCACCAAACAGTGTGGCCGCAGCTTTTGAGAACTCATCTTTAAATGCATCAAATGACCCGAAAGTTTTATTAATAACTTCGGCAAGTTCACCCTTAGGTTCTCCTCCTCCATTTGGAGAGAATGAGTTAAAATAGAAAGTGTGATTCCAAACCTGAGCACCATTATTATAAATTCCTCCGTCAGCTTCTTTTACAATTTTCTCTAAATCGGCATCTTCAAAAGCTGATCCGGGAATCAGATTATTCAGGTTATTCACATAAGCCTGATGGTGTTTGCCATAGTGGAACTCTAATGTTTTTTGCGAAATGTGCGGCTCTAGTGCATCTAATGCATAAGGCAGCGGTGGTAATTCAAATTTCATAATTATTACAATTTAATATGTGTCTTTTTTATAATCTTGTAACAACTATGAAGCGATAATGTTTAATTAATGAACTCTTTTCTGAATTTTGGAGTTTCAAATTCATGATAAAAACTAATCAAACACGAAACAGAGTAATGATTTTTTTCAGCCTACCAGCCTCTACAGCAAGATTTTGTGCTTTAACCTTTAACTCTTCTGATACAGTAGCATTTTTTCGTGCAATACTATTCAATTCGTTTATTATATTTTGAATAAAGTTTGCATTAACATTCTGTTCTTCATTGGCATAAGTGATCTCATTTACCAGAAGAGTTGTTTTTTCAATATCAGGAATCAGCTCCGAAAGCTTCTTTTCTGCATCATGCGATATCTCAACACCATGAGCCGAGAGCTCGTTTATTTGTGTTGTAGACTGTTTTGTTTTTTCTGCCAGCTTTTTAACTTCATTTGCAACTACAGAAAAACCTTTGCCTTGCTCACCGGCTCGTGCCGCCTCCACGGAGGCATTTAAAGCAAGAATATTTGTTTGACTTGAGATATTCTCAATATCCGATATCCGCTCAGCGATTTCGGTCATCGACTTAACCGTCATATTTGCTGATTTACTACCGGTTTTCACTCCTTCAAGTGCTTTTTTAGTAATCTCCTGAGTCTGTTTTGTATTAGAAGTATTTGCTTGTATATTTGAGATCATCTCCTCAACTGACTCCAACACTTCATTAACTGACTCTACCTGCTTAGATGAGCCGTTAGCCAATTCATCCGAAAAGCTGGTGATATCATTACTTGACTCATTTATCAATTCTGAACTACGGTTTATATCAACAATGATACTCTTTAACTTATCAGCCATATTATTAATTGAGCTGGCCAACAAATTAACATCTCTAATACTACTTGATTCTATTCTACTTCTAAGGTCTCCATCACTAATTTCCTGCGAATGATCTATCGCAATCTGAAACTTACTTGTAACCCTGTTTAGTGTGTAGTAAATAATCACGATAAATATCAGAATGCCTATAACTCCAATAGCAATAGTATAATAGAATATTTTGTTCGACTCCTTAATAACCTGACTAATAGGGGTTTCTGTAGCCAGTGCCCAAATCTCATTATTTCGCCCAAGCTCAATAGGGACAAAGGATACATAAATATCTTCTCCACTGTCACCTTTTTCTATTTTAAAAGAGTAACTTTTATTGTTTTTCACAAAACCGAGTGCTTTTACATACTCTGCTTTATGCAACTTATTCATTTCCAATATATTTTTATTGTAAAACTTACTATTAGTGTGGGCAACCACTACATTATTTAACGATAATAAATATGCTTCAGAAGATTTAAATGGCTTAATAGTTTTAACTATTTGTTGCACTTTGCTAACATCCAGATCAATTCCGGCCATTCCAATAAATTCTCCATCATCCATAATAGGAATAGAAGGACTTACCATTAAAATATCTTTAAGATCCTCGATTGTTTCATCGTAATAAGGTTCACCCATTAATTCTTTCTTCGATCTCTTAATATCATAATACCCTCCCTCAATATCCATATTGGTTGTATCACGGATACTTCTAACAAAAACCACGTTATTGTTCTCCCAATATACAATATTTGATACCCTGCCATTTTTAAGGCTATAATCAGAATCAATTACATTCATCTCCCAATCAAACCAAACAGACAGGAAATCAGAGTTATCGCGAATAGTACTTTCCATGGCTCTTCTACAAACCTCATTTATATGTTCCAAATCAGAATCCCTGTTATCAAAAAAAACATAGGAGAGAGTTCGGGTTATGCCAATCACTTCATTAAATATACCTTTAATTGATACTGCGTATTGCTCAGTATAACTATCTACAATTTCTTCAGAACTTTGAATAGCACTATTTCTAAAATTATTACTTAAGTAGATAATTGTAACAGAAAAAATAAGAATAGTAAAGAAAAGTACAACAGTGATAACAATTCCTTTAAGACTAAAGTTACTAAGACTTTTTTTCATATAGATTTTACTTATTAAATCCTAAAAAAACATATCAATATTTCATTAATTCAGGTTCAGATTAAGATAAAGCAAGTGTATAATACGCTAATCAGCAGAAAAAGTTATACTATAACCTCTGGTTAGCATAAGTATAAAAAAAGTGCTTTATTTATCATTAAAAAATAAGCAACATTAAACAGTGATAATGAACAAACACATTCTAAAACTTGCGCTACCAAATATTCTTGCAAATCTAACTGTTCCACTACTTGGAATGGTAGATATGTATTTTATGGGTTACCTTGACACAGTGGTATACATGGGAGCAATAGCATTAGGGGGTGTTGTTTTCAATCTCATATATTGGGGGTTTGCATTTTTAAGGATGAGTATTAGCGGTATTGCTGCTCAATCGTTTGGAAAGAATGACAGTTTCGATATGTCAAATACTCTTTTTCGCGGATTATTGCTTGCTATTGGTGGAGCACTGTTGTTGCTCATTTTGCAAACCGGAATAGAGAAGGTTAGTTTCCTTATTCTTGAGGGCTCTCCCGAAGTGAAGAGTCTTGCCCGTGAATATTTCTATGTTCGTATATGGGCCGCACCGGCAGCAATCTCCCTGATGGTTTTTTACGGATGGTTTCTGGGGATGCAGAATGCAATATACCCCATGATTATAGCAGTATCTATAAATATTGTAAACATACTTTTATCCTCTCTTTTTGTAAAGGTGTTCAAGATGGATGTAGATGGTGTTGCCATGGGCTCTGTAATAGCGCAATATTTCGGTCTGTTTCTGGCAATCATTCTTTTCCTGAAAAAGTACAGGTACATCCTTGAAGCATTCAACTTATCAATAATAGTTGATGGTATAGGGATTAAAAACTTTCTGAATTTAAGTGGTGATATATTTATTCGTACTGCATGTATAATTTTAGTGTTTACATTTTTCACTTCTGAATCGGCAGGCTTTGGAGACATTACGCTGGCAGCTAATAGTGCATTGCTCCAATTCCTGTTTCTCTTCTCATACTTTATCGATGGATTTGCCTACGCTGCCGAGGCTTTGGTTGGTAAATTTTTTGGTGCAAATGACACAGTTAATCTTAAAAAAGTTATTCGCCTGTTAATGCTGTGGGGACTGGGTTTTGGAGTTCTTTTCTCATTGGTTTACTATGTTTTAGGAAACGATCTGCTTGTCTTTTTTACAAAACATGAGAATGTACTTGTTGAAGGAAGTAGGTATCTGCCATGGCTGGTAGTGATGCCAATACTTAGTTTTGCCTCTTATATCTGGGATGGCATATATATCGGTACCACAGCATCGAAACTGATGAAGTATACTATGATAGCTTCAACGATAGTATTTTTTATTACCTACTACGTCTCCTATAATCACTTACAAAACAATGCTCTTTGGCTAGCAATAATTATCTTCTCTTTTATGAGGAGCTTTCTTCAGTTTATTTTTTACCGACGAGCTGTTTTTCAATATGGAGGGTAAATCTCTTGGTGGCATTTAGGGTAGATTCAAAGTTGGAAAGGGAGAGTATTCTATTTTACGATATCAGCCTAAACAAATCAAAGCAAGTTGATTTATAATAATCGCTCTTGAGTAATTAAAGACAATTTGTACCTTTGGAAAAAACCAGATAAAATGGCTGACATTACAAAAGATATTACAATTGAAGAGTTGGTAGAAGAGGTTCAGGGTGCGGTACGGTACCTTAGTATTAAAGGGATAAAATGTATTGCATGTGGTGAACCTATCTGGGGAACCCTTGAAGAGGCTGCCAAAGAGAAAGGATTTAGCGCATACAACATTTCAGTTTTTGTTAATGAACTGAATGAGATGAAAAACAAACCTGCAACATAATCGTACCTTATCAGGTATTTATTACCATACTGTTTAAGTATTATTGCAAAAATATATTTAGATTTGAGTAAATAATTTTAAATCCCAAACTTAGGAGTAAAACAGCATGGGTAACCCAAAATCATTTTCTTACTACAGAAATAGAATCTGTTTCCTTTCTCTATTCATGATTGTTGGTTTCTCTCTATCGGCACAAATTCAGACCATTACACTGTCACAGTGTATAGATAGTGTACAAACACACAGTTACCTGCTTAATGCCGAGAAGTTAAACACGCAATCAGCAGAGAAGAATATTGACATACGCCATACCGATTACCTACCTGCCATATCAGGCGATGTGGGAGTGAGTGGCAACTTCCTGGGGGCAGACCAATATAATTTCGGGCAGCAGTGGACAATGATTCATGGCGACTGGTCGCTTGGTTACCTTCTTAGGAAAACCGACCGTATTGCCCGGCAGAAGTTGGTTACAGCAACTCTTATGCAGGAGAAGATTCGTATTGATGGAATTAGCAGGGTAACATCACTATACATGAATGTTCTTCAAAAGAGAAAGCAGCTTGAACTATTGGACGAACGAGCCACCTTTCTCGAGAAACACCGGGCTGTTGCTCTCTCACTGTGGAAAGCAGGTGTTCGTACCCGTCTGGATGTGTTACAGACCGAGATAGAGGTGTCAGTAACAAAGGAGGAGGCTGTGCGTGTGGGAATGGCAATTAGAAATTCGATACAGGAGCTTTCACTATTAACCGGCTTGTCCGACTCTATCACTCTGGAGAAGATTGATACCGGAAACCTTATAGCCTCTGTCGATAAAAAAATCCTCAATAACATGATGGTTGTTGAAAATCCAATGTACAAGATGCTTCAATCAGAAGTTCAAACACAGCAGTTGCAAATAAGCGATATTGAAGCTAAACAGTGGCCCCATGTGGTTGTTGGAGGTGGCCACATTGTTGATGGAGACCCAACATCTGACGGTAATTTCTGGACTATTCAAACCGGAATTACAATCCCCATCTATCAGTGGCGAAAAATAAGAACTGAAAAGGAGCAGGTGCAGGTGCTGTCTGATTCAAAAAATATGGAGTTACAGGATTTGGGCAGGGAGTTAACTATCCATGTTGATAAGACCTTAACACGTCTGGAGGAGTTGGAGAAGATGATGATAGTTTCGCAGGAGCGCATGAAAACGCTGGAAGAATCACTCGCTTTAGCCAACCTGAACTACAAAGCCGGATGGGTAACAAACCTCGAATATCTTGCCGTTCAGCAGCAGTTAACAAACAACCTGATAAAAATAGAAGCAATTCGTTTAGAATATATCCTGAATCTTATTGAGTTCTACCTCACAACAAATCAGGTGGTCAGAATAAGAGTGATGGAGATGGCTAACTAATTTTAATAGCATTTAGGAAAGTTCTTTTCAGAAGACTTTTGGAGGAAATAAATAGCAGAATTAAAAGAGATATATAATAAGGTAAAAGTGTTTTTTACTTTCATTTAAAAATATTTTAGTTATGATTGAAATGTTTAGAATCAAATTGTGTAAATACTTTACCTCCCCCCTTTCGGGGGGAATGAGGGGGGCTTTTCTTCCTTTTATGCTTCTTGGCATTGTCATGTTGAGTTCCTGCTCAACTCCAAAAGGAGAAAAAGAAGAGTCGATAAAAATTCCTGTGGTGAAGATATCTGTTGCAGAAGTTACACGGCAGGATATGAGTGATACAATTTGGTTTTACGGCGATGTGAAATTACGGCGCGATGCTCATCTGGCATCACAGTTTGATGGCCGTCTTTCGGAGTTTACTCTGCTTATGGGTGATAGGGTTCGTAAAGGAGAGAAACTCGGGGTAATCACTCCTCCCATGCGTGAAGCTCTGTTGCAGATGATGGATCGAATTGATGAGAGTAAGAGGGAGATGGTGAATAATGAGATTAAGGAGGTTCCCCTTTTCAGCTCCATTGATGGTGTTGTTTTGGAGGTGAACAAGCATACAGGCGATGTGGTTCAGAAGGGTGAGAGTATTGTGCATATTGGCCGGCTAAATGTGCTCGATGTTTATGGTAATATTCCTTTGAAATATCTGAGCGATGTAAACAAGAGAAAGAGTCTTGTCGTTTCATTCGTTGATTACAACCACGAACCGATAACTTTGAGAATTGAAGCTATTGGGGGTGAAATGGATATGGGAAAGAACACAGTCCCTGTACGTTTAGAACTAAATAATAGAAGGGGAGAGTATAAGCCGGGGATGATTGTTAAACTAAATTACCCTGGAAATGTGCATAAGGATGCACTTGTTATTCCTCGCTCTGCCCTGTTGAATGAGGAGGGTTTATTTAGTGTGTTTGTTCTGAAAGAGGGAGATGTAGTTGAGAAGCGATTGATAGAGGCAGGTATCCTTCACGATGATTTTGTTGAGGTGCTAAGTGGTTTGAATCAGGGCGAAAAGGTAGCTGTTGAAAAAGCATATTCACTAATTGATGGTATGGAGGTGAAGGTTGAGGAATGACCTCATCCCCTAACCCCTTCTCATCGCAGGAGAAGGGGGATAAATCCGGTACTGTGTATTCCTCCCTCTCCTGTGAGGAGAGGGCTGGGGTGAGGTGAAAACAAGGATAATGGTAAAGAATGAAAATAAAAAAAATATCAATGTTTTGATGTCAGAATATCATTTCGAAAATTTATTTTATGGAGCAAGTCCGCAGATTTGTACTTATGCCAGAGAGTTGAGGAAAAACATGACTGAAACTGAAAGAATACTTTGGAATGAATTACGAAATAGGAAAATATCAAATTGTAAATTTCGACGCCAACACCCCATTGATATTTTTATCGCTGATTTTTACTGTCATGAGAAAAAGTTAGTGATTGAAGTAGATGGAGAGATACATAAAAAGCAGAAAGAGTATGATATTGGGAGAGATGCAGAAATGGGAGATTTCAGAATATCAGTAATTAGGTTCAAAAACGATGAGGTGGAGAATAAATTGAACAGCGTGATTGAGGAAATTAGAGTGAATTGTGAGAGGTTGAGGAATGACCTCATCCTCTAACCCCTTCTCATCGCAGGAGAAGGGGGATAAATGTGATATTGTGTATTCCTCCCTCTCCTGCGAGGAGAGGGCAGGGGTGAGGTGTAGTGAGGTAAAAACAGTGATGTCATAGTAATTTATATATGTCAAAGATGATTGAACAAAGGAAATATAATAATTCCAATACTTCCCCCCTTAGGGGGGATAGAGGGGGGCTTTTATCACGGTTTGCCGTAGAGAACAAGCGTGCTATAATTTTTATGGCGCTGTTGCTTTCTGCTGTTGGTTATTACACCATGGACAGAATCCCGCAGGGTGTTTTTCCTGATGCTGCTTTTCCCCGTATTGCAGTAATGGTTGATTATGGTCTTGCTCCGCTGAAAGAGATGGAGATGGAGGTTGCTAAACCTATTGAAGAGGCTGCAATGATGGTTGAAGACGTAAGGGGTGTTCGCGCATCAATAAGCAGAGGGTCGGTAGAGGTGAATATCGATTTTCAGTGGGATACCGATATGTTCAAGGCCTACCAGTTGGTACAGGCTCAGGTGAGTGGAATCCAACACACTCTACCTCCGGGTATTCAGTTAGAGGTGCGCCGTTTCACAACCAGCACCTATCCGGTTGCCGGCTACAGTCTGTCGTCTGACAGAAGGAGTCTTGAAGAGTTGCGTGATTTGGCTATCTACACTATTCGTCCGCGTCTGGCAAGTATTCCCGGTGTCTACAATATCGAGGTGATGGGAGGAAATCAGCGTGAGTACCGTGTAAACCTTAAGCCCGAAAAACTGGCTGCTCTGCAAATAGACTATAAACAGATAGAAGAGAAGATACGGCAGTCAAACGATCTGCAGTATGTTGGCCGACTTAATGAAGAGAATAAGCTATACCTTAATATTGCCGATAACAGATTTCTGAATATTGAAGATATTGGTAAAACCATTGTTGCACGAAATGGTGCTACTCCCGTATTTTTGTCGGAGGTTGCAGATATTGAACCTGCTTTACAGGAGACATTCATTGCATGCGAAAGTAATCTGAAGCCGGCCATGTTAATTACCGTGATTAAGCAGCCCGGAACAAATGCTGTTTCGATAATGCAGGAAGTTGACCGCAGGTGGAAAGAGCTGGAGACAGGATTTTCGAAGGATGTAAAGGTGAATAAGTGGTACGACATGACCAACTTTATTCGAGGTTCAATAAAAAGTGTTGCCGATGCAATACTGATTGGAGCTCTGCTTACAGTATTAATTCTGTTACTGTTCCTTCGTAGGCTGAGAATAACTCTGGTAACGGCAATGATTCTTCCTGTTGCCCTGCTGATATCATTTATCTTCATCAACCTCTCGGGTATGAACCTTAATATGATGAGCCTCGGAGGACTGGCTGCTGCCATCGGTATTCTGGTTGACAATGCCATTGTTGTTGTTGAAAATATTGAGAGATACATGGAGAAGGGGTATCCTAAAAAGGAGGCTGTGATAACTGCTACCGGTGAGATAATTCCTCCTCTGCTTGGGGCTACCCTTACAACTCTGGTGGTTTTTGTTCCGTTGGTTTTTCTCGCCGGCGTTCCGGGAATATTCTTTAACGCTCTTGCTTCAACGCTATCTATAGCAATTGTTGTATCGATGCTGCTTGCCGTTTTTCTCACGCCTGCACTGGCATCGGTATTCATATCAACAAAAAAGAAAAAGCCCGGTTTGGTAATGCCGAAGATTATTTCTGCACAGCAATGGGCACTAAAGGGGTTGATTAAAAGACCACTGATAACCGTATTGTTGGTGATTATTTTTGTCTCTGTAACTATCTTTTCCTACCTGAGGATTCCTAGCGGATTTCTACCTGAGTGGGACGAAGGCACAATCGTTCACGACTACATGGCTCCTCCGGGAAGCTCTGTTGAAGGAACAAAAACTATGCTTAAGAGTATTGCTGAGTATGTGATGACTATTCCTGAGGTTGAGGGATACTCTCTGCGTACTGGCCGTAGTCTGGCTCATCCGCGTACTCATGCCAACGATGGTGACTTTGTTATTCAGCTAAAGCAGGGGCATAAGCGTTCTTCATTTGAGATTATGGACCAACTAAGGGCTTTTGATGAGGCCAATGAACCGAGGCTTGAGCCTGAACTGTTTCAGGTGCTACCCGACAGGCTGAATGACCTGAGTGGAGAAATTGCTCCTGTAGTAATTAAGGTGTTTGGGGAGAAGATGGCAAAAATTCAGGGGATTGCTACTCAGATTGCCGATTCGCTTGAAAATGTCGATGGTGCTGTTGATGTTTATAGAGGGTTCTCACCCGGCGAACCAGAGCTTATGGTACGTGTTAAAAGAGAAGCTGCAAGCCGCTACGGACTAACCGTGAAAGAGATTAGTGACGCTGTTCATATGGCTTTATGGGGCAATGACGTAACCACTCTAATGGAGGGTTTAAAGATTATCCCGGTCAGGGTGCGATATGCCAAGCGTGATTTCAATCACCTTGAGAAGATTCTGCAAATGCCTCTCTATCTCGCATCTATCAACAGGGTATTACTACTGAATGAGATTGCCGATGTGTACAAAGTACCGGGCAAGACAGACATTGAGCATGAAAATCTTAGTCAGGTAGTAAATGTGAAGAGTCACATCTCAGGCAGACCGTTAAGTGAGGTAATCACTGATGTTAAACAGATGCTTTCCAATATTCCATTACCTCCGGGGGTAACTGTTGAGATTGGCGGGCAGTACAAAAGTCAGCAACGTGCGTTTAGTGAGTTGATGTTTATCCTGGCCTTTGGTGTACTGCTGGTATTTGCTATTCTGTTGTTTGAATTTAAGTCGTTCCGTACGGCCGGAGTAATACTGTTGGGAACTGTTCTTTCGGTCTCCGGAGTGTTTCTGATGCTTCAGATTGTGGATATCCCTTTAGATATCTCTGCATTCATGGGGATGATAATGATTGTGGGTGTTGTGGTGAATAACGGTATCCTAATGATTGACTACACCGAAAAGTACCTTCAGGAGAACAGTGATGTGAAAGAGGCTCTGCTAATGGCCGGTCGCGTACGTATGCGCCCAATACTAATGACAATGTTCTCAACAATCTTCGGATTCCTGCCACTGGCATACGGAATAGGTGAAGGTGCCGAGATGCTCCGCCCTCTGGCAATATCAATGATTGGCGGTATGAGCCTCTCCCTGTTTCTGTCACTTCTGATTATTCCCGGAATGTACTGGATAGTAAATGGAAAGAGAGTGGTGGTGCGGTAAAATTATTTTTTTGGTTTTTTGATGTTCCTACACCATACAATTAAAACTTTTTGGTAATATCCCTTTTCATTTCCATACTCCGGCAATCTGCTCACCACAATACTCGCACTTGCTATCTTTAATGTGAACATCCCCCAAGCGATATCCCTGACGGTCGATAAGTCTCTTTTCACACTTAGGACAGAACGTATCCTGAGCAGTATGACCGAGAACATTACCAATGTAAACAAACTTCAATCCGGCAGAGCGGGCAATACCATGTGCTTTGTCAAGCACATCAAAAGGAGTAGCAGGAAGGCGCTTTAGTTTGTAAATGGGCGTAAAGCGGCTAAAATGCAGAGGTGTATTTTCGAAGCCATTATCATAAAGCCAGTCGCACATCTTTTTAACCAGATCCATATCATCACTCCAGTCGGGAACAATCAGATTTGTTATCTCCAGCCACACACCTTCATCCTTCATTATTTTGAGTGTTCGTAGTACGGGATCCAGACTTCCCGCATTCAGCATCTCATATATCTCATTACTAAAACTTTTCAAATCGATATTTGCAGCATCTATCACCGGGCATAACTCTTTTAACGGGCGCTCTTCAATATATCCGGCCGAGACCATCACATTTTTAATCCCGGCCTCTTTAGCTATTTTTGCTGTATCGTATGTATATTCATAATATACAATCGGTTCGGTATAGGTGTAGGCTATCGACTTACACTTCTTCTCAACAGCCATATCAACAACACTTCCCGGCTTCAGGTCGTAGTTGTTTGTCTCCTCCGGACTCTTTTGTGAAATCTGCCAGTTCTGACAATTCAGACAGGCAAGGTTGCATCCGGCAGTAGCGATGGAGAGAGAGCGAGATCCCGGCAAAAAATGGTTCAGCGGCTTCTTCTCTATCGGATCGATATGGATAGCGCAAGGATTACCATAAGCAAGGGAGTATAGTACTCCATCAACATTTTTGCGTGTACGACAATCGCCAATCTCCCCCTCTTTAAGGGTACATGCGGTGGGGCAAAGCTTACACTTTACGCCTTTGGGCGTTTCAACAAAATATTTAGCAGGTATCATATACTTAGTTTTTTTACTGTTTGAGATAATATGAAGCAAACCACCGGAAAACACATCAGCCTCCTTAACCTTATATCTTCATATCCTTCATCTTCCGATAACCGTCAATTACAATCTTGCCCGTTCCCCTTACCGTAACAATACAATAACTGTTATTTTCAACTCCGCTACCATCAATTAATGCTTTCTCAGTGATATAGTGAATATTGTTGATTTTATTATATTGCCCTTTGTGTAGATGCCCTTGGAAAACTACAAATACTTTCCCCGACTTCTCCAATATTTCTCTAACCTGAAGGCTGTTATTCACATAGTGACCTCCCTCGCCATCGAGAAGTTGATGTACAAAAATCAAAACGGGGCTATTACTCTTATTCAGCTCCTTTTTCAACCACTCAAGCTGAACATCAGGAATAATTGAATCTGTCCATTCAAAATTACCCTTGTTATAATCAATGCCGTCAGAACGATAGCAAGCATCAAGAATAATACATTTAAAACCATTCCTTTGGAAACTGTAGAAAGAGCTTTCGTTAGGAATCCCTGTGTTCTCAACAATATTCAAAAAATCACTCTTTGAGATGCTATCAACATCGTGATTGCCCAAAACATGATACCTATCTCCATCATATTTACAAAACTCTGCTTCAACACTGCGCAGATACTGCAATGTTTTGTTATGCACCGGTATTTCATCCTGATCTTTAAAATCACCCGTTTCAATAACAAAGTCCAAATCAGACAAACGGTACAAACTAATTGCCTCCTTAAACTTTATCAAACCTTCAGCATAGTACCTTTTCAATTTAGGTTTTGCCAATGCATAGTGAATATCGGTAACCCATCCGAATTTCAATTCACTGCTCTTTCCCATTCCACAACCCGAAAACATAACTGATCCCGTTAGAAGTACCGAAGAGGTTTTAATAAATTTACGTCTGTTCATCTTAAGTATATGAACACTGAGACACCGAGGACTATTCCCATATCAATCTTACAATAAACCTCTGCGTCTCTGTGTTATTAATATTAATCATCCGAAAAAACTATTGCCTTATAAGTAAATATCTCTGCATCTTTCCAACCATTCCATCCAATGTGCGCCTTATCGCGGGCACAATGACCAAGAAACTCTTCGATTGTCCAACCAGTTTTGTCAGCAACCTGAGGGAGAAAAGTTCCCGAATAGGCACCTTTTTTTATGTAGATACCATGCTTACCTAATTTTATTTCAGATATATCACTTATCTTTTTCAGTGGAGTTAAAACCGAAATCTCAATTTTAATACTCTTCAACTCCTCCTTTTTCACAGGAAGAAAACGAGTATCCTGTGTTGCAGAAGCTTCTGTCATATCCAACACCGTTTTCCACAATGGTTGATTAGAGATGAATCTGCCAATACAACCGCGCAACTTTCCATTATTGTACAACGACAAAAAAGCACCGGCATGAGTGCCAAGCTCTTCATCAAGAATCTTCTTATCCGGCACGTCAATCTTTACTGCAGAACCAACAACCCTATTAAGTTCACTGTGCGACAGAGTTAATAATAATTCCTTCCGCTTCTTAGTCAAAGTAAATTCGTTTTCCTTTGTTATAGCGATTGCATTATACCCAACAACTCTGTTTTTGTCTCCGTAGGAGACATCACCGGAGTTCTGATATCCAAGAAGCCTATATTTGAAATCACTCTCTTTTTGTGTCATGTACATTAACGTAAGTACTGATGTCCAGCCACACAGTCCGGTAAGCAGATCCGGATTATGCTTTTGTCTAATATCCTTGACAGCTTTAATAAGCCTGTCGGGATTATTCGACAGAATTGCTTCTGCGGTATTCTTATCCGTTTCAGCGGCTGTTTGATAATCGGGATAGTGTGAAAAATCACTGCTAATGATAAACAGGTTACCGGGAACAAAATACCTATTAAGCTCTTTTGCCAACTGCTTACAAACATAAGGATCCTGTATTCCCAAAATGATAGGAACGATTTTAAATGGCCTTTTCAGCTGAACTTGCAAGAATGGCAATTGCACCTCAAGACTGTGCTCTTTGCTGTGTGCGTTAGGATTAAATGAGAACTGTTTTGATGATACGATTAAATCATTGGCAATCTTCCTGTTTACCGGAACACGCCCCAATGGTGTAATGTAATCGCCAATATTGTAGATTGATGCGCCCTCAAAATGAAGATGATGGCTTGACCCAATCAGAAAAATCGTATTTACTTTTCTTTCCGGATTAATAGTCTTGTATCCCATCCCGGCCACCTTTCCTGAAAAAACATAACCTGCATGAGGCACAATTAAGGCTATTAAATCATCAATGTAATCATCACCACTCTGAAGTGTCAGATATCCCTTTACCTCAGACATCAAAGCATCCTTATTCTCCTCATAAAATTTACCTGCCACCACAGGCTCTCTCTCTTTACCTTTTCCCATATTTACCTGTGCTTTAATTTCCACACCAACCAACCAGCATATTAATATTAATAAAATTATACCGATTTTAATCGCCAACCTCATACCTTGATTATTAATACTGAACTAAAGTTACATTTATTTGTCAATAAAAACAATTAACAATTATCATATAATCAAGGTAGTTACTTTTATTTCAACAAAATATTAGTCCTAATCAACAATACATCTTTGTATTTTCTGAAAAATAAAATTACCTTTGCACCGCAAATATGCAAAAGGAGACTCAGTAGCTCAGTTGGTAGAGCAACGCCCTTTTAAGGCGTGGGTCCTGAGTTCGAGCCTCAGCTGGGTCACCAAATACAGAAGCTGCCTTTCCTCTACGGTTAGGCGGCTTTTTTAATTGCACTGTTTGGGCGTAAGAAACCGTTGAAGATTACAAAAAGCTCAGTCAACAAGCCTTCTGCAAGATGTTAAATCTGCTTCATTAGCACTCGGAGAGGATTAGAACATGGCAGAGATGGTAAACTACATCGATACTATTAGTGATGAGCAATTACCGGAAGAGTAGAGAACGATGATACACAAATATATCACTTTACAGCACCAGCAGATACAAGTTGAGGTGTGGTCTTTGATTGCCAGATTCTACACCGGTCATGCTGATGAGATCTCAAAAAAAATTAAGGTATATTGGTTGCTGGGCAGGCAGGCGTAATTAGAAAGGCAAAAGGCAACGAACAAACTACAAACATCCTACCTCACTTCAGACCCGGGTTTTACCTCTTTATCGGGCATGATGAATGAGAGCTCTCCGTTAGCATCCTCAGCCATCAGTATCATTCCCTGCGACTCTATACCCCTGATTTTTCGTGGAGCAAGATTAACCAGAATACTAACTTGCTTTCCAATAATATCTTCAGGAGTAAAGAATTCGGCAATACCCGAAACAACAGTGCGTTTGTCGATACCTGTATCAACAAGCAGCTTCAATAGCTTCTTTGTTTTAGCAACTTTCTCAGCCTCGAGTATTGTCCCTACTCTGATATCCATCTTTGTGAAATCATCAAATGATATATCATCTTTAACAGGAGCCACCTCTCTGTTTGCAGCATCGTTTACCTCTTTTGTCTTTGCCAGCTTATCGAGTTGTACCTGAATCGTTTCATCTTCAATCTTAGCGAACAGCAACTCCGGTTTATTAGTTAAATGCCCCACCAAGAGGAGGTCTGTTTTCCCACACGCATCCCACTTGAGAGAGTCAAGGTTTATCATCTGCTGCATCTTCTTAGCAGTGAATGGAAGGAACGGCTCCATCAGAACAGCGAGATTTGCTGTAATCTGAAGTGCAATATTCATAATAGTCTTCACCCTCTCCTCATCCGTCTTTATCAATTTCCAAGGCTCACTATCGGCAAGATACTTATTTCCAAGTCGAGCCAGATTCATCGCCTCCTTAATTGCTTCCCTGAATTTATAGTGATCCAATGCACGCTCCACCCTCTTCACAATGGCAGGTATCTCTGCAATAGTCTCCTTGTCATAGTCGGTGAATTCGCCCGGTGCAGGAACAGCACCGTTGTAATATTTTTGAGTTAGAACCAGAGCACGGTTCACAAAATTACCCAGTATGGCAACCAATTCATTATTATTTCGTGCCTGAAAATCCTTCCAGGTAAAATCATTGTCTTTTGTTTCAGGAGCATTAGCAGTGAGCACGTACCTGAGAACATCCTGCTTATCTTTAAAATCAACCAGATACTCATGCAGCCAAACTGCCCAGTTACGTGATGTTGATATCTTATCCCCTTCGAGATTAAGAAACTCATTGGAAGGAACATTATCGGGTAGAATGTAACTACCTTCAGCTTTAAGCATAGCCGGAAACACGATACAGTGAAATACGATATTGTCCTTACCGATGAAATGTACCATTCGTGATTCAGGGTCTTTCCAGTACTTCTCCCATTCAGGAGTCAACTCTTTGGTTGCAGAGATATATCCGATAGGAGCATCAAACCATACATAGAGCACTTTACCCTCAGCACCTTCAACAGGCACCGGTACCCCCCAGTTAAGGTCGCGACTAACCGCACGTGGCTGCAAACCCATATCGAGCCACGATTTACACTGACCGTAAACATTAGGTTTCCACTCTTTATGCTCTTCAAGAATCCACTTTTTCAGAAACGGCTCATGCTTATCCAGTGGAAGATACCAGTGCTTGGTCTCTTTTAACACAAGAGCACCTCCTGAAATTGTCGATTTTGGATTAATCAGGTCTGTGGCATTAAGCGATGTTCCGCAACTCTCGCACTGATCGCCATATGCACCTTCACTCTTACAGTGCGGACAAGTACCCGTGATATAACGATCGGCAAGAAACTGCTTAGCCTCTTCATCGTAATTCTGCTCCGTAACTTTCTCAATAAACTCGCCCTTATCGTAAAGAGTCTTGAAAAAACCGGAAGCTGTTTCGTAGTGTGTTTTATTTGTGGTACGCGAGTAGATATCGAAAGTGATACCAAACTCCTCAAACGATCTCTTAATTATACCGTGGAACTTATCAACAATATCCTGTGGAGTTACACCTTCATTCTTTGCTTTCAGAGTGATAGGCACTCCATGCTCGTCAGAACCTCCTATAAGAATTACATCCTCACCCTTCATACGAAGGTAACGAACGTAAATGTCTGCGGGGACATATACTCCAGCAAGATGACCAACATGCACGGGTCCATTAGCATAGGGAAGGGCTGTGGTAACTAACGTTCTTTTAAAATTGTTCTTTTGTTCCATAAGAATTAGTGGCATTTTTATTAACTTCACAAAGATAACCAAACATTTAATTTTGGACATACGTTTTATTAAACTGTTTTTTAATGATTTTTCCAAGGTTCATCAATGAGGGCGCAACAATTGGCATTGTAGCACCGGCAGGTAAAATAGAGGCTGAAGTGATTGGGTTCTCAAAAGAGTTCCTTCACAAACAGGGCTTCAGAGTTGTTACCGGAGAGCATCTGCTTAGCAGCTATCATCAATTTGCAGGCAGTGACCGGCAGCGTATAGCCGACATGCAGCATATCCTAAACAGCACCGATGTTGACGTGGTTATGTGTGCCAGAGGAGGGTATGGCACCAATCGTATCATTAAAAATCTTGACTTCACACATTTCCTGCAAAACCCCAAATGGATTGTTGGATTTAGCGATATTACCGTGCTACACTCAAAACTACAAAACAATTTGGGGGTAGCTTCGGTACACGGCCCTATGCCAAAGAACTTCTCAGGTCGTTCTGCCGGAGATGAAGACCTGACTAACCTGTTCAATATTCTGAAAGGGATTCTTCCCACTTATGAGATTCCGGCACACCCTCTCAACAGGAAAGGTAGTGCCGAAGGTGAGTTGATTGGAGGTAATCTGTCAGTCCTCTACAGTCTGAGGGGTACTTCGCTCGACTTCGACCCTCACGAAAAAATACTGTTTATTGAGGATGTTGGTGAGAAACTGTATCATCTCGACAGGATGATGATAAACCTTAATAACGGTGGGGTGCTAAAACATCTTCGTGGCCTAATTGTTGGTGAGTTCTCCGAGATGATTGATAGTGACATACCCTATGGCTCTAACCCCTATGAGATTATTAATGATGCTGTAAAAGAGTACGACTATCCGGTACTGTTTGATTTTCCGGCCGGGCATGGAGAGGTGAATCAACCATTGGTATTCGGGAAGAGGGTGTCACTTAATATTACTCAACAGAAGGGAGTTTTGGAGTTTTAGAGAGATTATGAGTTAAAGCCCACAACCCTGAATAACAATCAGACTGAAAAGATGACTACAAATAATCAAAATTTAATCTCTGTAATTATACCGGTATACAACCATACTTCCGAACTCAGGCGAGCCATTGAGAGTGTGCTGAATCAGACTGAGCAGAACTTTGAAATAATTGTAGTTGATGATGGCTCAGAAGAGAACATAAAAGAGATTGTCGATTCGTTTGGTGATGAAAGAGTGTCTCTCACCAGAAATGAGAATCATGTGAATGCCAATGTAGCACGAAACAGAGGTGTTAGTAAAGCAAAAGGAGAATATATCGCTATGCTTGATGCCGATGATGAGTATCTACCCGAGCATCTGGAGCGGAGAGTTGAGATGATAAAAAATCGTGGTTGCGATGGAATTTTTGGAAGTGCCTACATCTACGATGGAGTAAGGGAGAAAATTAAGCACAGTAGACCTTTGGAAAAAAATGAGAGTATGACTGACTTTCTGTTAACCGATGGTTTCTGCCCTACACCTTCGCATTTTTACAGAGCTGACGCAGCAAAACAGATTAGGTGGGACGAGAATCTGTTTAGAAATCAGGACTATGACTTCTCAATTCGTTTTGCCGATAGATTCGATTTCAGGTGTGACACATTACCAACTGTAAAAATACATTGGAAAACAGGATACAAGCAAAAGCTTGATGACACGCATTTCTCATCACAAAAACTTTTTATTGAGAAGCATAAGGAGGAGATCTCACTCAGTGCATTAGTAAATTATCTTAAAGCAATGCAAAATGAGGCTGTGGAGATTGGCAGTAGAAACCAACAGGAGTACTACCGTAACGAGTTAACGAAATCGGCCGGTGGCTTCAGGACTTATCTATTGATTGGAATGGTAAAAATTAAATCTGTAAAAAACAGTGTTTTGAGATTTTTTTCGAGGATAAAAAGTCAAACGTGAAAAAGTCCCCTCTATTTTTTAATCATTATTGCGGGGTTTTTATCTAACTTTGATTAGTTTCAAAGGGTAAAATTAATGGTGAGATTTAAAAAATCTCACCATTAATTTATTTTCTGAGGATAATTATTTTTATCGCTATTACCGTTTAATTATCTTAAACGTTTGTAACGGTTGTTGTCCGCTGTTCAGTTTTAATACATACGAACCTCCCGCATATCCCGTCATATCAATTTTTGCATCGGTCGATTCTATGTTTTTTTGCTGAATCAATCTCCCCGATAAATCGAAAAGCAGGTAGGTGGGTTTTTCTACCACTTTACTAAAATGGACAGTAACATAATCGGATGTTGGGTTGGGATAAACTTTTATCTCAACTCCTGCAACCTGAATCTTATTCACAGCCGTAACTGTAAGTTTTGTTTGGTGAAATCCCTGTGTTAGCGTTGTCGTTCCATCGGAAACGGTTGCTGTAATTGGCTCGCCAATGGTCCAACTCACCTCTGTTCCGGCAGCAGTTGCCGTACCTCCGTTTGCCGAAATTACTTTTTGAGCTTGTAAGTTGCCCGTGAAAAGTAGTATAAGTACAATTAAACCTATTAAATTATTCATAATATTTTTCATGGCTTGTAAACAATAAACGAAAATCCTCCGTCGTAGTACTCATTATCTTCTGTTTCCCAGATACTTGCATTAAACTTGGTTGTTCCCCTGTATGTGACAGCACCTGTTATGTAAGCACTACCGCCATACGGTGTAACAACAACAGTATAATTGCTTCCTAAATTGGCAATCTCAACAGCAAATTGACCGGCATTATATCTGGTAACAGTTCCAACATTTGAGGTGCAACCTGTTTTTCCGCCAGTTTTTGTAATTGTTCCATAAGCAAAAGGGAGCATGTTATTTGAGGTTCCGGTGGTAGTTGCTGTTATTTTAGTTCCTGAAAGATCTAAGTTCGCTACAGTAATTTCATCAGCAACCTCTAGATTTTGATTTATAAATACATCGCCGTTAGCAGTTAAATCATTAACACTTAAATCACTTTTCCACGAGGCAACTCCGTTGGCATCAGAAGTTAAAACCCTACCATCTCCTTCTGTGCCATCTTTTATTTGTATTGGATCGTTAAATCTTGCAGCTCCACCGCTGCCATTATTATAGAAATTAGCTGTGGGAGAATTATTTGAATTAGAAATAAGCCTCACTGCAGCACCATTGCCACTATTAGAAACATACATTGCTGAATAAGCATCAGATGTAACTCTCAATCCCGTTCTGCCTTCTGTTCTTATATCTAATTTTGCAGGAGCAGAATATGTTGCCGATTTTGTTTTTATTGTAGGACTTACGGCATCCCCAATTTGAATAAATTTAGCTCCCCTATAATAAACTTTTGCTTCAAATACACCATCAGCATCTTCGCTCCACGGCGAAGCTGGCAAAGTAACAGAGCCACCATCAGAAAGCTCAAGCAGTGTTTCTGTCAAACTTAGCGTTTGAAGTTCGTTTGTAGAGTCGGCATCGGCATCATCAACGGCATCGTTAACAACGGTTTGTGCTTTAAAAGCATACGGCACCGACGAAAGTTTTGTTGTGGCAAGGTGCGAGTAAGAACTTCCTCCTGCGGGGTCGATTTCAACTTTTGTAAAGATAACATCGCCCCAACCGACCGGAGAAAAATCTCCGGAGATTTTTGTTCCTTCCCCGATTTTTATGTTTACCAGTCCATAATCGTTTGTAGAGAGCGAATGTGTTTCGGAATAGATAACCGTTCCGGTTTCGGAACCTTGTAAAAGGCT